>CAJONZ010000099.1 GCA_905236065.1 uncultured Bacteroidaceae bacterium
AAGAGCGTACTCACCATCAACCTGAACCGCTGCATCCAGTATGCTGTCAATCACGGGCTTGATTATTTGGAATATCTGGGCGAAATCATCGACCTTTGCCACAAGGTACAGTTGGCTTATAACGAAAACCTGAAGGAGTTGCAGGCACACGGCATGTTGCCACTGTTCGATGCAGGCTACATCAACATCAGCCGTCAGTACCTCACCATCGGCATCAACGGATTGGTGGAGGCTGCGGAGTTCATGGGCCTGAAGATTACGCCGAACGACGACTACAAGCATTTCGTACAGGGTGTGCTCGGACTGATTGAGCAATACAACAAGAAGTACCGCACCAAGGACGTGATGTTCAACTGCGAGATGATTCCAGCCGAGAACGTCGGCGTGAAACATGCCAAGTGGGACAAGGAGGACGGCTATTTCGTTCCCCGCGACTGCTACAACAGCTACTTCTACGTGGTGGAGGACGAATCGCTCACCGTCATTGACAAGTTCAAGCTGCACGGCGCACCCTACATCGAGCACCTGACCGGCGGCTCTGCCCTGCACATGAATCTGGATGAGCACCTGAGCAAGCAGCAATATCTGCAGCTCTTGAAGGTGGCTGCACAGGAAGGTTGCAACTACTTCACGTTTAACATTCCCAACACCGTCTGCAACGAGTGTGGCACCATCGACAAGCGCTACCTGCATGAGTGCCCGCATTGCCACTCGCGGAATGTCGATTACATGACACGTATCATTGGCTACCTGAAGCGTGTAAGCAACTTCTCCCAGGCACGACAGGAGGAAGCCGCACGTCGTTACTATGCCCACCAAAAATAGACCACCGAAAGAACGTCATGTGCCATGCTCAAATACGCTAATTCCGACGTTGTCTTTCAGGAGATTCCCGACGAAGTGACGCTGGCCATCAACATCACTAACTGCCCGTGTCGCTGTCCGGGTTGTCACAGCCAGTATCTGTGGGAGGACATCGGTCTTCCGCTGGATACAAATGCCATCGACACCTTTGTGGATAAATACGGAAAGGACATCACTTGCTTCGCCTTTATGGGTGGCGACGGCGACCCCAAGGGCATCAACATGTTGGCACAATACATTCACGAGGAATACCCGGAGTTTAAAGTGGCGTGGTACAGTGGCCGGTTGCGCATTCCCCGCACCGTCTGCAAGACCGACTTCGACTACATCAAGGTGGGGCCCTACATTCGCCATCTTGGTCCGTTGAAGAGTCCCACGACCAACCAACGGCTATACCGCAAGACGGACGAGAACCAGTTTGAAGACATCACCGCCGTGTTCTGGAAGAAATGAAGATTTGATTAATAATCTATTGATTATCTGCTTTGTCAGACTATGTTTTTCAAGTAAGCCTTTCATGCCTTATAGCCTCTCATCCATAACGCTCCTTTGCATACCCCTCTCAAAGCAAGAACAATTCCGAGCATAATTTTTTGAAGTTGAAACCGCATTCGCCACCCTCCGCGTATGCGGTTTCTCCTTTTTCCCGCTGGCTGTGCTCCCCCTGTTATGTCATAAACAAGAATACTCCGCACGACCATAGTAAAAGTTCCGTATTTCCGCAGTGTAAGATTTCAGAGCAAAGGAGCGTATTGTCATTCTTTTGCTCTTTTTTCCATTCTTACTATTTTCTTATAACAAACTATATTTCCTATTCTTTTTTTGCCTGTTTGCTAAAAAAAGGACGGATTTTCTTTTTGAATAGCAAAAAAGTTCATACATTTGCACTGTTGTCAGCAATGACAGCAGACATATTAGGAAGCGCGAACGCTTAATTTCCAGTCTGAGAACCTGAACAATTCGAATTTTGGAAATTGCACGAATCTTATTGTGCAAAAGAAAAGGACGTTACCGCTCTCCTTCGATTGTATTATGTTTATATGACAGCCCATGCTGTATCGGCATATATACGTCGAAGGTGTGGGCAGAAATTTTCTATTCTTTTTGCACAGGTAAGTTCAGGACCTTCAGACTGAGAATGATTTATCAGGCTCACACCTTTCTTTTGTGCCTATTTGAATGCTTTTTTCGACGTATTACTAATCCTATAAATAAAAATCAAAATGATGAAAAAATTATTTTTAGTGACAGCATTCATGCTTTCCCAATTCAGTGTGTTTGCACAGGGAGAAGTCGGTTCTTTCAATGTGCAGCCGAAAGTCGGTCTAAACGTATCTCATTTTACAGGCAGTGATTGTAAAAGTCCTCGTTTCGGGCTTGTTGCTGGTTTGGAATGGGAATATCAGTTTGCGGAAAGAACCAGTTTTTCTTTTGGTTTACTCATTTCTATGGAAGGAGGCAAAACCGGATACGGTGCTTTGTTGTTGGACAACATGCAGAACAAAAACATTGTAGGTCTTGCAGAGGGTGACATTTTCATAAAAACTAACTACCTACAGGTTCCCATCATGACCAGTTTTTATCCCATAAAAAGACTTGCTATCAAATGGGGCTTTCAAGTTGGGGTAAATTTGAATTCTAATTATAAACTTGATGCCATAGCAACAGATGGGGAAACTTTCATAGGAGTAAAGAGTGATGGAAAAATGTCAGACCTTGGCATTGAGACAAAAAGTTTTGCGTTCTCTATCCCTGTTGGCTTATCATACGAATACAAAAATTTTGTAGTGGAAGGAAGATATAACTTTGATATCACCAGACATTTCAAATACCAACCTGTTTGGAATAATGTGTTCCAATTTACTGTCGGAATGAAGATTGGACGATAGACTTTAAAAAACAATAATAAAATTTAATACAGATTGAAAAATGAAAAGAATATTAGTTTTTTCAGCATTTGCTTTGGTAAGTGTAGCGAGTGTTTTTGCGCAAAAGGAAGAAGGTCACTTCTCCATCCAACCCAAGGTTGGAATGAATGTTGCAACGACCACAAGTGAGGCTGCAGACCCTCGCATTGGAGTTGCTGCAGGCGTTGAATTTGAAATGCCACTCAAAAAAGTGGTTAGTATTTCCTTGGGAGCATTATTTTCTATGCAGGGAGCGAAAGGCAAAATATACGAGGATGCACAAAGTATAAAAATGGATGCTAAAGTAAGAATCAATTATGTAAGTTTACCTCTTATGGTGAATGTTTATTTGGCAAAGGGATTCGCTTGGAAAGTTGGTGTACAGCCATCGTTTCTAATACGTGAAAGATACAAATTGGCAGCAGCGCAAGGCAATAAAAAAGAAAATATTAGTGGAAAATTGTCAGACTTGGGTTTTAATGTTAAAAACGTTGATCTATCCATCCCTGTGGGTTTATCCTATGAGTTCAGCAATTTTGTGATAGACGCAAGGTATAATATTGGCCTCACGCATATAGTAGAAGATTACAATGGATGCAATAGGATGTTTCAGTTCACTTTGGGGTATAAAATCAAGCCTTAAAGACAGAATGTGATTAATAAAACAAAGCTGTTTCTGAAACCAAAGTGGAAAAATCTCATACAATTCTGTTTCATGATTATCCGCAAAGACACCACCACCAAAACCGCAACGCGGTCTCCTCTAAGTAACCAAAGGTACGATGTACCCCCAGTTATTGAACGATGACACTTTTTTGATGGTTTTGCGGATAATCATATTCCGTTTTATACAAATCGGTGTGCTCCTATTGGAATACGCCGATTTGCATATTGTTATACTTTTATTCTATTCCATTCATTATGAGATAAGTAAATCGCATAAAAGGGCTCTCTTAGAAAGGGAGAAGAAGTGTTACAAAAATGACGCAGAACTCTTTTCGTGAATAGAGTACTGCGTGAAATCGAGAAGAGTTCTGCGTCATCTCTGATAGAGTACTGCGTTATTTTTATTTGAGGAAAAGGAGGCTTGCATGACCTCGTAGAGGTCGCACCTTTGTAATAACCCACGGTAAGGCAGCTGTCGGCTGACTCACCGTGGGTAGGCGTATGCAGGGGGAGGAACAGGGCACTTCGGCAGATGTGCCACACCATCAGGGATGGTAGATATCTGCCATGGCCTTAATCTACGCCCTCGGCGTGTGGCACATCTGTCGAAGTGCCAGACTGATACGATCTATCCAAACACCCACGGTGAGGCTCGCGCCTTACCGTGGGTTATCCATGGTGTGGCCTCTCCGAGGCCCCTGGCGGTCTGTGGGTCATACTTCCATCAGCCACTTCCATACCGATCCCACGGGTATTCCTTCTTTACTGACACTCATATAAATTATATCTAATAGGAATCGTATTTTTTATTAAGTTTGATTTATAAATTTAGGTGTTTTCTATAGAACAAATTTAATAAACTCGGACTTTTGCAATATTTTTACAACTTTTTATCGCAAATTTGAGATATGTTCCACCCTGCAAAATGAGCTATGGGTCTATTTCTCAAGAAGCCATTTCCACACAGGAAAGACCTCGATTGTACCGTGCTTATCAGTAAAAGTTTCTTCTTCATCGTAAGTTAGAATTAGTCGTCTGCCACATGGTAGGCGATTCGGCAGTTTCTGGAGAGCATCAGTTTCGCGCTTGCGGGTGTCTTCGTCATGTAGTGAATAACAGACCTGAATAGCCAGTTCATCATCAGGCACATAGAAATCTATTTCGTAACCATCATGATAGAAAAACACACGCTCATTGTCCATATCATGACCATAGAGACGGAACAACTGGAGCGCCACAAGATTTTCAAGCAGCATGGTGTCCTTATCAATGAGGAACAAACCAAGAATCCCCGTATCAATGAAATAATACTTGCAGTTACTTTCCTTGTCAGCCAGCATAGAGGCGAAATTCTTGAGCCGCAAGAGCAGCCATGCTTCTTCGCAATATTCCAAATACTTGATAGTGGTGGCAAGGCTGAGCTTGCCGCCAACACTCGACATAATGTTATTGATGCGGTTGTAGGAAACGGGACGGCACACGCTTTCAGCCATTTTGCGCACCAGCACACGTATGCCTGCCACATTGGTGATCTTGTTGCGTGCAATGATGTCGCCCATGTAAAACCATTTAATTCATTTACAAATTTTCTGCCAATTTTATTTAATGGATTAAACAATATTGTCAATTTTGCATAAAAATCATTATCTTCCTGCCCCGCTGCTTTATGTCAAAACTATAGAAATGCCTGTATCTGATTTGTGAATATCTTTTCAGGGGTACATAATCTTCAGATAAAAAAAGAGGAAGATTTATTTCTTCCTCATGATTCCTTTGGCCACGGCGGTGGCGCTGTCGTATGCTTTTTCCCAGTCGGTGTTGAGCGGGAAGGGTATGTATTCACCTTCTTTTACCGCAGTGTTGGCAGGGTCGTCAAACAGTTGGAACTTTGTGGCGGCGGTGATGTAGCAGCGGGCCATTTCGTCTTGTTTGGCTTTCGAGGTCTTTGCGGCGGACTGCGTGTTGGTCAGAAAGTCGCTGATGAATGAGGTGAGGTTGACGGCCTGAGAGTCGAAGAAGTAACTGTCCCGCTTTTGGCCATCCTTGTTGCCTTGCTTGCTGAGATAGTCAAGCGCCTCCAACTTGAAACGGTTTTCCTTGAGCTCATTTTCGGTAGCCGCAGGGTTGCTCACGGTGCTTTTTGCTTTGTCATAGACGGCTTGGTAAAGGGATTGCGCATCCACACTGTGGGTGGCCAACGCAAGCAACATGGCAGGAATGATAAGTTTTTTCATTGGGCAATGGAACATTTACAGTTTACATTCAAAACGTCTAAGAAGCCGCACCTGACAGACAGTCTTGGCTTAAAAATTGAACTCTTCGCTCACGCTTTCGTCGCGTGATACGCGGTCGATGGCACGGGCGAACATGTCGGCAACGGAGAGTTGCTTTACCTTTGCACAACGCTGGGTGTAGGGAATGGAGTCGGTGAAGACGATTTCCTCAAGGGCGGAGTTCTGCACACGGTCGCTGGCCGGTCCCGACATGATGCAGTGGCTGGCGATGGCCCGGACGGAGTTGGCACCGGCCTTGATCATTTCGTCGGCAGCACGGGTGATGGTGCCGGCGGTGTCAACCATGTCGTCAACCAGTACGACGTCCATGCCCTGTACGTCGCCGATAATCTGGATGGATTCTACCTCGTTGGCACGGGCACGGGTCTTGTGGCAGAGTACCAGGGGTGCGTTCAGGCGCTTGGAGAACAGGGCCGCACGTTTTGAACCGCCCACGTCGGGTGTGGCAATGACAAGGTTGGGCAGGTTAAGTGAGGCGATGTAGGGGATGCAAATGAGCGAGCCGTAGAGGTGGTCAACGGGAACATCAAAGAATCCCTGAATCTGGTCGGCATGGAGGTCCATGGTAATCAGGCGGTCGATGCCGGCTACACTGAGCAGGTCGGCCACGAGCTTTGCACCGATGCTGACACGCGGCTTGTCCTTGCGGTCTTGCCGTGCCCAGCCAAAGTAGGGGATGACGGCAATGATTTTGCGTGCGCTGGCACGTTTGGCCGCATCAATCATTAGGAGCAGTTCCATCAGGTTGTCGCTGCTGGGGAAGGTGGATTGCACCAGATAGACGTCGCGACCTCGGATGGACTCCTCGAATGATACGGCAAATTCGCCGTCGGCAAAGTGGGTGATGATAAGGTTGCCCAGTGGGCAGCCGAGACTTTGGCAGATACGCTCGGCGAGGTACCTGGAATTTGTGCCTGAAAATACCTTGAAAGGTCTTCTTTCGCTCATTTTTCTACGGTTGTTGGTTGTTATTTTCAGCAAAGGTAGGGCTTTTAAGTGAAACGTGAATAGTGAAACGTGAAAAATGTAAGAATGCAGGTGTTAAAAAGAACAAAAAGCAAAAAGGATGCATCGTTCTGCATCCTCAAAAAACAGGTTCACCCTCCAAAAAGCGGCCTATGCACTTTCCATCTTGAAATACACATCCTTTTCTTCGGGGTGCTCGGCCTCGAACTGGGCGGCGAAGAGGTTGAAGTCAATGCGAATATGCTCGCGGTCGCCAAAGGGAAGGGTAAGAATCGTCTCGGCATAGGAACCGTTCCCCTTGGGAGTTGCGTGTGTCCGTAACGTGTATTTGGACTGCATGGAGGTGATGAAAAGGGACAGAGCCTCTGCGGCATTTACGTGCTGTAGCCGGTCAACACTGATTTTTATCTGAAAGTCGGGCATGTGGTAAAGAAAAAAAGTCGGGGTTATGGAAAGCCAATCCATAACCCCGAGCGTGTTGATTAGAAGTTGAAGTAGTTCTTTGCGTTGTTGTAGCTGATGTCCTCAATCATTTGATTCATGCGCTCGACCTCGTAGCCCGTGTAAGGAATCTCGCCGTTCTCGATGTCTGTGCCGACGAGGTTGCAGAGGATGCGGCGGAAGTATTCGTGACGAGGGTAGGAGAGGAATGAGCGGCTGTCGGTGAGCATACCCACGAAGCGACTCAGCAAGCCGAGCACCGAGAGGGCGTTCATCTGCTTCTGCATTCCGTCCTTCTGGTCGAGGAACCACCAGCCGGAACCCCACTGAATCTTGCCAGGGCATGAGCCGTCCTGGAAGTTGCCGAGCATGGTGGCCAGCACCTCGTTGGCGCAGGGATTCAGGTTGTAGAGGATGGTCTTGGCCAGGTGGTCTTCCATGTTCAGGCGGTTGAGGAACTTGGAGCACTTCTTGGCGGTGTTGAATTCGCCGATGCTGTCGAAGCCCGTGTCGGGACCCAACTGGCGGAACATCTTCGTGTTGTTGTCGCGGATGGCGCCGTAGTGGAACTGCTGTGCCCAACCAGCCTCTGCATCCTGGACGGCGAAAATGTACATCATGGCCGATTTGAACTTGAGGATTTCCTCTTGTGTGAGGGCTGTACCGCCATACACTTTATTAAATATAGAAGCGATTTCTGCGTCGGTATAGTCTTCTGCATAGAACTCCTCGATGCCGTGGTCGGAGAGTTTGCAGCCCATCGAGGCAAAGAACTCGTGGCGGTTTTGCAGGGCGTCGATGAAGTCGTTGAACGTGCTGATGTTGACACCGCTGCGCTCGGAGAGCAGTTCCACGTATGCCTTGAAGTTTGCGGGAACCTCTACGGCCATGGCCTTGTCGGGACGCCATGCCGGCAGCATACGGGTCTTCATGGTTGGGTCGGCAGCCACCTGCTTGTGCCATTCCAGCGTGTCAACCGGGTCGTCCGTGGTGCAGACAATCTTCACGTTGTAATGCTCCATCAGTCCCCTCGGCGTGAACTTCGGGTCGTTCTTGATGAGGTCGTTGCACTTGTCGTAAATCTCACGAGCGTTCTGCGGATTCAACGTCTCGGTGATGCCGAAAGCCGTCTTCAGCTCCAGGTGCGTCCAATGGTAGAGCGGGTTGCGGAAGGTGTAGGGCACGGTCTCAGCCCATTTCTCGAATTTCTCCCAGTCAGTCGTGTCCTTTCCTGTGCAGAAACGTTCGTTCACACCGTTGGAGCGCATGGCACGCCACTTGTAGTGGTCACCCATGAGCCAGATTTGTGCAATGGAGTCGAAGCGTTTGTTCTCTGCCACCATTTGCGGAATCAGATGACAGTGATAGTCGATGATCGGCATCTTGGCCGCATGTTCATGATAAAGTTTCTGTGCGGTTTCGTTCTGCAACAGGAAATTATCGTCCATAAAAGCTTTCATGATTCTTTCTCGGATTTGAAGTTTGGTTAATGATTAATAGTTGAACTTGTCTTTCTTCACGTAAATCTTATAGTCTTTGATGGCACCGGGCACATTCGATTCCATGCGAGGCAGATACTGCAAAGCAGTTACGGTCTGCACCTTGCCCAAGTCGATGATGATTTGGTGTGGGAACTTCACGCCCTTCACGGTTGACCAGAATGTGCTTTCCTGCAAATCGTAAATCTTGTCGCCCGCACGGTTGCCTGTTACGATGTCCTCACTGTCAGCATAGCTGATGCGCCATGGCTCACGGCTCAGACGCTCACCCTGGGCGTCAAGCAGATAAAGCTCTGCGATGCAGGCATATTCGTCACTGTTGTGGTTGTTGATGGCCTCAAGACATACGTAACGGCCTGTCTGCGGTGCATTGAACTTCACCTCTTGCCAACCGTTCCCGGCCTTGAACTGTCCCACAACCACAGGTGTCTCTCCTGTCAGGTTCAGGTTCTCTCCATCCTTGCGGTGGATAGGGGGTTCTGCGTTCTGAAGTTTGTCGATGATTGGCTTAGCCAAACCTTCGCTCTTTGCCTCCTGCGGACCAATGATGTCGAACACGATGATTTCGTTCTCGCCCTTCTTCAGCCAGCATCCTGGGCAATAGAGCGTCTGCTGCGGACCGATTTCCCAGATGCGACCCAAGCCATGGCCGTTGATATAGACCAGTCCCTTGCCGAATGTTTCAAAGTTCAGGAAGGTGTCGCCCACTTTCTTTACCTTGAACTTTGCCTTGTAGTAGCCAGGCACACGGTCGCCACGGAAGCGAGGGCTGATGGTTTCCAGTTTCTTGAACACCACGTTCTTTGTGTATTCATACGTGTCGGGAATCAGGAAGTTGCACCATTTCTTGAGCGATGCGGTAAATACCTGTCCGCCCATGTCAATGCTCAGGAGCACGTCGCCCTCAATACCCTTGAAGTCTTTGATGGCGCGACCGAAGTTGATGCGGCCCATGGCCTCAACGAGAATGTCGAGGTTTGCACCCTTGCGGCAAGAAGGCAGCACGAGATCCTTGTCGCCGTTGCGGCGGTCGAGGGCACCGATATATTTGCCATCGAGATATACCTGCAGGTAGTCGTGTCCACCGGCAATGTGAAGCTTCGACTCCTGACGGATTTCTGGTAAGCTCGTGTGATACAAAATTGAACCCCAACCTTGGTCAAACTCTTCCATCGTCTGCACGTTCTCGGTTCTGATGGGTGTTGACAGATTCTCGAAAAGTGGAGCCCATTCCGTGAACTCGAATGCAGGAACCGTCGTGGTTGGGATGGCCTTTGGAATGGCGGGCAGCTTGGTGTCGCTGTATTTTGCCAGCATCTCTCGGAGTTCTGTGTATTTGGGAGTTACCTGGCCGTACTCGTTGATGGGAGCGTCATAGTCATAGCTGGTCACGTCGGGCGCAAAACCCGGTGAGTTGGCACCGGCCCAGTGTCCGAACGAGGTTCCTCCGTGGGTCATGTAGAGCGAGAAGGAGATGTTCTTGTCCAACATCTCACGCATACCATCGACCATCGACTTGGCAGGACGTGCCTCGTGCTTGCCTCCCCACTTGTCGAACCATCCGCTCCAGAACTCAGAGCACATCAGCGGGGCGTTGGGGCGTACCTCTTTCAGCTTGCGGAACTGGTCGTCGATGTTGGCACCCGTGCCGAAGTTCATGGTCCAAACCAGGTCGTCCAATCCGTTGTTCAGGAAGTTGCTCGACCAGTCGCACTGGAACAGGGCCACTTTGTCGAAACCGACGGAGCGCAGACAGTCACGAATTTCGCTCACGTAGGGTTTGTCCACTCCGTAGGAGCCGTACTCGTTCTCCACCTGCACCATGATGATGGGGCCTCCGTTCTGAATGGTCAGTCCGGTCAGCTGCTTGCCCACTTCCTGCTCGAAAATTTTCACACGCTCCATGAAGTAGGGGTCACGCTCACGCAGTTTGATGTCCTTCTTTTTCAGCAGCCACCAAGGCAGGCCGCCCATTTCCCACTCTGCACATACGTATGGGCCGGGACGCACGATGACGTACATGCCATTCTTCTGTGCCAGGCGGCAAAACTCAGCCACGTTGTTGTTGCCTGTCCAGTCAAACTGACCTTCTTTCTGTTCGTGGATGTTCCAGAAAATGTAAATGCAGATGGTGTTCATGCCCAATGCCTTACACATCTTGATGCGGTGTTCCCAGTATGCTTGGGGAATACGTGGATAGTGAATCTCTGCGGCCTTCACCACAAACGGTTTTCCGTTCAGCATGAACGAGCCATTTCCTGCCTCAAATGTTCCCTTCGTTGACTTCTGTGCATTTGCAGGGAGCACAGCCAACAGTGAAAGGAGCAACATGGATAAAAATGCTTTTTTCATTGTATTATATGTTTAGGTTAATATTGTAATTCAATTTTCTGCAAAGATAATCAGAATATTTTTGGCGAACAAACATTCGTCAGGAAAACTTATTTTTTTTAGTGCTTCATCGGTTTCGACGACGCTCCTTCCCTCCTTTTCTCTTTAGCCCATAAAAAAACGCTACGGAGGAGTCAAGGGAGGGTTTCGCTTGCTCGAAACACCATCTGACAAATCTGTTAGACCGCCTCGCAAGAGAGAATCATCGGGATGCTTTGGCGATTCGTTCGTCTCGGCCTCCCGAAGTTTTTTTCCGCTCGCTTTTAACATTTCAGACAAGGGAAATGAACGTTTCGATTTGTGAAAAACGGAAATCCATCATTTAAGCGACGTTAAGTGGTTTTGCCGATTTGTTAAACAAAATCAAATTCAATGCATTTTTGTCTCCAAAAGTTTTGTCAGTATTCTACAGCGTTGTAATTTTAACATCGAAAAGTTAATCAAATATTCGTTTTTAACATTTAGAGAAACTGAAATTGATAATTAATTAAAAAATTCGTAGAATATGAAACAGTCAATGAAACGTTTTTATGGAACCCTTGCAACGGTTGCATTTATTTCGGGAGTAACAGGTGCTTTCGCAGTATCCTTGGTACAGAAAACCAGTCATCAGCAAATGGTCAGTCAGGAGGTACAGGCTGCACTGTATGGCAGCACACCCCTTGAGGAACCGAAACTTATGACTCTGTCAACTTCGGCATCTATGCCTAATCAGCCTGTTGACTTGACTTCGGCAGCAGAAAAAGGCTGTAACGCAGTCGTATATATAAAGGTGGTGATTGGCGGTGAGACTCGTACCATTGAGTATCGTGACCCATTTGAAGATTTCTTCGGTGACTTCTTCGAACGTGGCGGCGGTGGCACACAGCGCCGACAGATTCAGACTCCGAAGAAGGAGGCTGCGGGTAGTGGCGTCATCATTTCGTCCGACGGCTACATCGTGACCAACAACCACGTGGTGCAGCAAGCCAATGAAATCACGGTCACGCTGAACGACAACCGTGAGTTCTCGGCCAAGGTGATAGGCACTGATCCAGACACCGACCTGGCACTCATCAAGATTGAGGGGACGGGCTTCCCGACACTCGTCATTGGTGACAGCGATGCCTTGAAAGTGGGCGAGTGGGTGCTTGCCGTGGGCAATCCGTTCAACCTGACTAGTACGGTGACTGCGGGCATCGTCAGTGCCAAGGCCCGCAACCTGGGTGCGAACAACAAAGGCATCGAGTCGTTCATCCAGACCGATGCGGCCATCAACCAAGGCAATTCGGGCGGTGCGTTGATTAATGCGCGTGGCGAGTTGGTCGGCATCAATGCCATGCTCTACAGTAACACGGGCTCTTACACAGGCTATGGTTTTGCTATCCCCGTCAGCATCATGAAGAAGGTGGTGGCCGACCTGAAGGAATACGGCACCGTACAGCGTGCATTGCTGGGTGTCAGCGGCATGACCCTGCACGACTATATTGATGCACAGAAACATAAGGACGAGAAGTTCAAGGCCGACTTTGGTACGAACGACGGTGTCTATGTGGCAGAAGTGGCAGAGGATGGTGCCGCAGCTGAGGCCGGACTGAAGGCAGGCGATGTGATTGTGTCCATCGACGGCAAGAAGGTGACCAAGATGTCAGAGTTGCAGGAGGCCACCACGAAGTATCATCCGGGTGACAAGGCACAGGTGGGCTACATCCGCGACAAGAAGGAGAAATCGACCACCATTACGTTCCGCAATGCAAAGGGTACGACCAAGGTGATGAAATCGCTCAGTATGGATGTGCTTGGCGCAGAGTTCAAAGAAGTTCCCGACGGCTTGAAGAAGAATCTCGGCATCTCCAACGGTGTGATGGTCAAAGAGGTGAAGAACGGCAAGTTCAAGGAAGCTGGCATTCAGAAGGGACTCATCATCCTGAAGATTAATGGACAGAACATCAAGTCTGTCAACGACATAGAGACCGCTTTCAAGCAGGCGCAGATTTCAGAAGACCAGACCATGTGGATTTGGGGTAAGACCGACGATGGCACCACGGTCAGCAAGGCTGTTCAGCTGGGAAGCGAATAGGCGCGATGGCAGCGGATTTCTCAAAGCGATAATCACTTCAACATAATCTTAAATTGTTCCCCGAAGGGCGAGTCTATCCACGGATGGGCTTGCCCTTCAAACTTTGTTTCCGTGAGTTGCCATAAAACAGGCTGGGGTAGGGAGAAAAAGAAAGGCACACTCGGAGAAATTCCAGTGTGCCCGCTACGTAACGATAGGGTTATGCAGCTTTTTCTGATGATTGAATCATTCGTTTGTTGTTACTCAACGGTTGCTTCTATGAAACTCTTTCCTGCCGGCAGTTTTTGGTCTTGGTCGAAATGGCTTCCGTATCGGCCTTCTGGCATGTCACTCAGCACAAAGGAAGTACACTTGCGACCTGCGACAACCTTATCCGTGGCGGCAGTATTAATAGCTGTGGCGGCTAAGCTGACAGCTAAACCAATCAGTCCTCCAGAACTACTTCTGACACTTGTGTCAACTTTAATCAATCCTTCTCTCTGATAAATCGTTTCGCCTGTCTTTGTGGAACGAAGGATGTATTCAACTCCTGCCGTTAGGGTTCCTCCAACATTATTTCTCTTCCATGATTTAATGATGGTGAACATTGCAGCATCGGCGCCAAGAACGTTGCGGAATGCGGAAAGGTCACTTTCAATGAATTGTTCGGAATCATAGGCACTTTCTTCTTGGAACATCTCCAATGTCAGCATCGGTGAATATACATAGTAGCCCTTCTCGCAAAGTGGAGTGTAAAGTGTCGTGTAGAAATAATCTTTTGCTTCAGCATGATTTGTATTGTTGATAGGCGGCATAATCACAATGGAAAGCGGCTTTTCGTCATACATCTTGGCATATTGAGCGTCTCGTGTCGTAATTTGTTTTGTCGCACATGATGACATGAACAATGCCACCAAGCTAAAAATCATAAACTTTTTCATGGCTCTTGTTTGGTTGAATTCGACTTCTCTAACTGCTTAATAATTCTTGAAATAAATCGTTCTGATTCAGGATAGAGTTTTTGCTCTTCCTTCAACAAGGCAAGTCCTTCATCCTTTTTCCCTGATTTATAAAGAAGGTATCCATATTCAGCATTGGCACCAGGTGGTACAACCATGCGAATGCCTTTTTGGTTCTTGATGACTTTTTCATATTGTGCCATTGCCTTGGCGAGTTGTTCTTCACCTCCACGTTTCGCGTAAGTATAGGTTGCATCCTCTGAATCGTACCAAGAATAGAGCGGTTTCTCAGTACTTGCGCATGAGGCCATAAATAGCCCCATTGCTATCAATAATAAATATTTGTTCATGGTAATGTGATTGTTTTAACCTCCTGTGCGGAGAGGAATACCTTTTTATTATATAGAGTGCGGCCATTGCTGGTTACAGTCAGTTGGTGCGTGCCAAGAGGGGCCGTGTATTGTGTGCCACGGCGATTGGCTGTCTTTTGCTTTTGTACTTTAGCCTCATACTTATGGCCATCCACGTCAACCTGTACCATCTGACTTTTATATTCTCCGCCAGCACTTACAAACAGTAAATAGGCAATGTCTTCCTTACCACCTTGTTGTGCAACAGGTGCATTGGCTTTGCATCCCACTAGCAACAATGCGAGTAGGCTTGTAAATAGAATTGTGATTTTTTTCATACGTTATTTTACCTCCTCAATATAATAATCCATTAATTTGTCAGCATCAATACTTGCTCCTTGATAATCAATCATTGAAAACTCCGTTTCAGGTGTATCGCCCGCAGTAGCCTCAATTGTCACCGTGCCAATTTGTTTGCCAGGCAACTCTATCATTACACCCGTCTGTGGATTCTTCACTTTCCTTCCTTTTGTTTTTACGGCAAAAGTGTCGCCTGCTTTAATACCCTGACTACTGCCACCTGCAATCATCTTCGCATCATTATCGTATGCCAAAAAATAGGTACGCCAAGGCTTGTCGGTACATTTGTTAATGATATTTTCTACTAACTGGCCGATGGCTTCTGATATAGCCTTGTCTGCCAATGTCGCATCATAGCCGGCCACACCACCTACACCCATCGTTGTTTTTGTGGTAAGTTCAGCCGAGCCTTTTCCTTCATCTGAATAAATAATCAGTCCGGTTGAAACATCCACAAGCCGAATGGATACGGCAGCTTCTACGATTTGTGTCTTTTCGGAACCAAAGACCTTGTTCTTGCCGACGGTTTTGCGTCCATATTCAGTAATAGAACCTATAATCATATAATCTGCACCGATTGTTGACAAATCCGTGTCACCCTTTTTTGCTTCTTCAAGCAAAGAGGCCAGGTCGCTACGTTCTAATAGCAAAAATTTTCCTGAAGCAGCTAATTTGGTTGAAAGGATGTCTAACGCCTGTTTTCCAATGGGATCATTTTCCTTGTCATAAAAAACACCTTTTGCGTGAAGTGTTTCGTTCGAGAAACGTCCGATGGCAACTTTCCGTTTCAGAATTTTTCCAGTTGTTTGCCCTGTTTCAACGGAAACGGGTTCAGTCACTTTTGTCTTGCGTTGTGCTTGAATGGGAATTGTCCCCATGATGAACAAGCTAACCATTAAAATTGTTCCGTTTAATCGCATAATCTTATAGAATTAAGTGCGCCTATAAGTCCACGGATTCGGCCTTGTTGTTGATTCCACTTGCCATGATACAAAAAAGCGTAGGACTTGTACCCGTTACTCGTCCTACGTTTCCAAGGCCATGGAAATGATTCATCAAATGACTATGACGGAGAGTTTCCCATGTTTTTGAAAACGTCAAGAACAAAGTGCGAATAAACGCCTTTTCCGTATATGGATTCCCTCTGCATCAAGATTTACCGCAATAAATCCGACTTTTCTCGAAAGGATGTAAGCCCCCGTCTTCGGCATGGGAATATGCAAATGTAGATACTTTTCAGTTTTACCACAAGAAAAAATGAAGAAACTTTTGGAAGTCTCTTCATTTTTTTCATTTTCACCCTTAGGAAAATCTATTTATTGGGGCTATGGGTTTTCCCTCAACGGATGAGGCGGAAATTGGTGGTCTTCACGTCAGTACCGGGCTCTATGTAGAGGGGGGCATTGGAGTGCACGAAGCCCTCGCCCAGACAGGGGCGACGGTCGAAGGTGCCGCTGGAGGTGCCGACGCGGCGGAGGCTGACGTTGTCGAGGTAGATGTCGTGGACTTTGCCGGGTGCGTCGCCGCCGAAGAAGAGGCCGTTGGGGCTGGTGCAAAGGATGTTGTGGAAGAAGATGCGGCTGACTTCGCCACAGCGGCCCTGGGTGGCTCCCTTGGGGAAGCGCCATCCGGCATCCTTGTGGTTGCCGACGGCACGGGGATAGCTGGTGACGTAGATGGGCTCGGCCTTGCCCCACCACACGTCGCTCCAGAGGCGGCAATCGACGGTCATGTTGCTGAAGGTGACGTCGGTGACGGTGCCCTCGTCGCGGTTCTGGATGCCGAGGCCACGGTTGGATGCGGTGACGATGCAGTTGTCGAAGAGGACGTTGCGGATGCTGTCCATGTTCTCGGAGCCGATTTTGATGGCACAGGAGCGGCTGGTCATGGTGCAGTTCGTGACGACGATGTCGTGGCAGGAGCCGTATTCCTGGAACTCGCGACGGTTTTTCAAGCAGATGCAGTCGTCGCCGCTGGTGATGTGGCAGTTGGCGATGCGCACGTAGCTGCTGTGGTCGAGGTCGATGCCGTCTCCGTTGCGGATTTTCAGGTTGTTAAGCAGGGAGATGCCGTCAATCACGGCATCCTCGCAGCCAATGAGATGTACCGTCCAATAGGCACCGTTTCGGATGGTCACGTCACGGATGCGGAGGTTGCGCACAGCCTCCAGGGTGAGGACGTGGGGACGGGGGTCGAACGCTGAGTCGGAGAGGGGCTTCAGTTCGTAGGAGTCCTGGAGTTCGGCACCCATGAAGTCGATGCCGGAGCCGTCGATGGTGCCGCGCCCGCTGATGGTGATGTTCTCGGCCTGCTTGGCGTACAGCCACAACATGCCTTCACCACGGTTCTCGCGGAAGGCGCTGAGGGTGTAAAGGCTTTCGTCGGGGTTACACTTCAGGACGGACGTGGCCTCCAAGTGGAGCGTGACGTTGGATTTCAACTCGACGGGGCCTGACAGGAAGGTGTGGCCGGCAGGAAAGAGCACGGTTCCCCCACCTTTTGCGGCACAAGCGTCGATGGCTTTCTGGATGGCACGGGCATCGTCGGTGGTGCCATTGCCTTTGGCACCGTAGGATTTGACATTATATAGACAGCCCTTCTCCCCCTGTCCTCCTCCTATAGAGCGAGGGGAGTCTGCGGGATGATGGAGGTCGGAGGATTGGAGGGGTGTGGCTGTGGCACAGAGGACACAGAGCAGGAATGCGGTAGTAAATGTTTTACGTTTCATTTTCAACTTATAACTTTTTACGGTTTGTCTGTCATTTCAAATTCCAACACGCCGCCCTGGAGGAGATCCTGGTGGCGGAGATAGGGTAGGGTGTATTTCTTTCCGTTCAGGCGAATGGATTTCACATAGATGTTCTGGGAGGAAGCTCCGTGGGCAAGGATGGTGAAGGTGCGGCCATTCTCCAGACGAATGTCGGCACGGGGGAAGAGGGGGCTGCCAATGTAGTAGCGGGGGGTGGCGGGGCAGACGGGATAGAAGCCGAGAGCGGAGAAGACGTACCAGGCCGACATCTGCCCAGCATCGTCGTTGCCGCTCAGTCCGCCGGGAGCGTTAAGGTATTCGGTCTGTAGAATGTGGCGGACGGTACGGGCGGTTTTCTCCGGGCGACCGATGAAGTCGTAGAGGTAGGGAATCTGGTGGCAAGGCTCGTTGCCGTGCCAATACCAGCCTGCGCTGAACATGGAGTCGAGTTTTGCCTCGAATTGGCGCTTGCCCCCCATGAGACGGATGAGTCCGGGGATGTCGTGGGGCACGTACCAAGTGTAGTGGACGGGGGTTCCTTCGGTGATGAAGGTGGAAAAGACCGTGGGAAGGAGGGCGTGGGCTTCGGGATGTTTCTCCGGCTCCTTGATGTACTGGATGTCGGTGGGCAAGGCAAAGCGCCCGTCGGCATGGCGCCCGTTGGCCCAGCCGGTGCGGGGGTCGATAACGTTGCGGTAGTTGCGGCTGCGGGTCATCAGCTTCCGATAGTCAGCTGAAAGTTGGGCGGTTGAACGGGTATGCGGATGGACGGGATTGTCCATCAGGGCGCGAGCCACTTGTGCCAGGGCATAGTCGTCGAAGGCATATTCCAAGGTTCGTGAGGTCTGTTCTTGCTGGTGGAAGGCTTCCTTGACACTGTCTTCCAGTGGAATGTAGCCGTGTTTCAGGTAGGAGTTTAGGGCTCGCCGCCCCATGCCGTTGCGGTATTCCTCATAGGTAGCCGGCTGTTCAAAAGCGTTTTTGCGCATGGCCTCGTAAGCCGTGAGAATGTCGAAATTGCGGATGCCCTTGACGTAGGCATCGGCCAGGACGACGGTGGCGTGGTCGCCAATCATGGCGGCAGTGTAGCTGTTCCAGCAGGGGAAGATGGGGAGCCAGCCTCCTTGCTCGTATTTGCGCACCAGGGACTGCATCATCTCGCCGCTGCGCTGGGGTTCCAGGAGCGTAAGGAGGGGATGCTGGGCACGGTAGGTGTCCCAAAGGGAGAAATCGTCGTAGTAGTCGAATTGGCTGAGTTGCAGGTGGAAGTCGCTGAGGTGGTTGTCGTTCAGGCTGTCCCCCGAAGCGAATTTCGGATAGGCTCCGTCGGCATCGTTGATTTTGTGGGGCAGGAAGGCCGTGCGGTAGAGGGCAGCGTAGAATTTCTCCTTCTCCTCCCGCTGCGGGGTTTCCACTTGAATCTGTGAGAGTTTCCGTTCCCAAACGGCAGAAAGCTGACGGCGGGCGTGGTCGAAGTCCCAGGAGTCGAGCTCGGACTTCAGGTTTTTCAGGGCGCCCATGTAGGAGGTGAAGGAATTGGCCGCTCTGACGATTACCGGCTTGTCCGTGCGGCGGAATTTCACGAACACCGTCTGGCGGTCGATGCGGCGGGCCTGCTCAATCGGCGTGTTGCTTTCCAGGACGAACCATCCGGCGTGGCCTGTCGGCTGCCCCCATCCTTGATAGATTCTGTGGGCAGGATTCTTACCAGAGATGCGCCCGTCGGCCTGTACGAAGATTTCCCCCTCTCCCTCGTCGCTGTTCACCGTGACCAAGAGATATGCCTCTTCGTCCTTGTCGTAGCTGAAGCGAAACATGCCTGTCCGTTCCGTGGCGGTCATTTCGGCCTGTACATTGTAGTCCTCCAGCCAGACGCTGTAGTAGGAAGGCCGCGCCGTCTCCCGATCGTGGGAGAAGCGGGACGAAAGGCTGTCGGCGCAATAGGCTTTGAGGGCGTTCAACCGCTTCATTCCCTCGGCGTTAAACGGCAGGATGGTGAACGAGCCGTAGTCCTGCGTACATCCGCCGACAATCCAGTGTGAGCAGCGGAAGCCCTGAATGCGGCTGTGCTCATAGAGATAGGGGCACATGCCTTTCTGCTCGGTGGCCTGCGTCTGCGGAGTCCAGAAATTCATGCCGAAGGGGGCCAGCACTGCCGGCAGCGTATGGGCATACTCCTCCGTGCCCCGTCCGAACATCCCAGCCGTCCGGGTGACAGCCCGTGCCGTGCCGACTCGTGTGTCAACGTATTGCTGCAAATCCTGTGCCGAAATCTGCATGCCCCAAAGAAGCAGTATGAGAGAAAGAAAGTTTTTCAAGGCAAAAATATTCAGTTTGCCCGCAAAGGTATGAAATAAAGTGGAAAGTGAAAAATGAAAACTAAAAAATAATTCTTACCTTTGCCCGCAAAATGGAAATGGCAATGAAACGGCTGGGCATATTTCTTATACTCATAATGATGGTGCTGGGTGGCGGACAATGGGCTGCGGCACAGAATGGCAATCGGAAGAAGGTGGCCGTGGTGCTGAGTGGCGGCGGTGCCAAGGGCGTGGCGCATGTGCGGGCCCTGAAAGTGATAGAGGAGGCCGGCATTCCGGTCGATATCATTGTGGGCACCAGCATGGGCAGCATCGTGGGCGGACTGTATGCGTCGGGCTACAAGGCCGACCAGATTGACAGCATCGTACAACAGATGGATTGGCAAGCGTTGCTGACGGACAAGGTGGACCGCAGGGATATTAGCCTGGAGGAAAAGCTGAACTCCGAACGCTATATGTTGAGCCTGAAGTTTGAGAAAACGCCGTTTGAGGTGGTGGAGGGCGGATTGCTGAAGGGAAACAAGATTGGGTATCTGTTCTCGAAACTGACCGCCGACAGGATGGACAGCATTGATTTCAGGACGTTACCCATTCCGTTTGCCTGTGTGGCCACGGACATTGTGAAGGGCGAGGAGATTGACATGTACTCCGGTGTGCTGGCCGAATGTATGCGAACGAGCATGGCCATTCCGGGCGTGTTTTCCCCCATCAAGCGTGACAGCATGGTGTTGGTGGATGGCGGTCTGGTGAACAATTATCCGGTGGATGTAGCCCGTCGGATGGGTGCCGACATTGTGATTGGCGTGGACGTTACCAGCCCTTCACGGGAATAC
>CAJONZ010000100.1 GCA_905236065.1 uncultured Bacteroidaceae bacterium
CTTAAGCTTAATTAAAGCGTTAAAGAGAGAGCTTTGGGATACTGCTCATATAATTCGCTGCAAACTTAGAGCTCGGCGTAGCCAAATGAGGGGAATAAAGGAAATTTAGGCTACGCACACCCAAGTGCCATTTTTCCGTAGGAAAACATTTCTGCCCTTTCTGCCCTTTCTGCGGGACAAATTTTCCTCCAAAACTTAGCCTTTTATTGTTTCTACGGAGCCGAGGAGCCTGAGGAGTAGCGCCTTCGGCACTAATAAAACTCCTTTCCCTCCAGTTCTCCTTGGACGATAAAATTCTACCCCTCCAAGTCTTTCTTTATGAAGTCTATCAGTTTCTCTACGGCTTCGGCCTCGGGGATGTTCTTCTCGATGCATTGCTTGTTTTTGTAGAGGCTGATTTTGCCTATGCCGGCACCGACATAGCCATAGTCGGCGTCAGCCATTTCGCCGGGGCCGTTGACGATGCAGCCCATGATGCCGATTTTCAGCGTGGTAAACCGTGGATCCTGCGCTGCCTGCTGCTTCACGGCAGCTTTGATGCGGGCAATCGTCTCCTCCAGATTGTACAACGTGCGGCCACAGCCCGGACAGGAGATGAACTCCGTCTTGGTGAACTTGATGCGGGCTGCCTGCAAGATGGCATCGGCCAGTTCTGTCAGTTGTTGGGCGCTAAATCCCTCGTTTTCTATTATTAACTTGTGGGCCAGGCCGTCGATGAAGAGTGCGCCGGCAGTCATGGCTGCTTTCAGTTGCAAGTCCTCCAGACATGTTTCGTGGAAGGTGAGCCGAACCGTGTCGTCGGCAATGCTTGCCTTGGCCGCTGCCCGTGCCTCTGCACATTCGGGGATGAAATCTACCAGCTTGCGGGCAACGGGTATCTCGTTCTCTGGGGCTTCCGACAAACTGACGCGGATGGTGTCGCCAACACCCTCGCAGAGCAAGGCGCCGATGCCCACCGCACTCTTGATTCGTCCGTCCTCACCGTCGCCGGCTTCCGTCACACCCAAGTGCAGGGGGAAAGCCATGCCTTCCTGATTCATCTGTGCCACCAACAGGCGCACCGTGCGCACCATAACCACCGTGTTGCTTGCCTTGATGCTGATGACCACGTCCTTGAACTGCTCCCGAACGCAGATACGCAGAAATTCCATGCACGACTCCACCATGCCCTCCGGCGTGTCGCCATAGCGGGACATGATGCGGTCGGACAGCGAGCCGTGGTTCACGCCGATGCGCACCGCCGTGCCGTGCTTTTTGCAAATGTTCAGGAAGGGCACGAAACGCTCGTCAATCTTCTTAATCTCATCCACATACTCCTCATCGGTGTAGGTCAGTTTCTTGAATGTGCGGGCCGGGTCAACATAGTTACCCGGATTCACACGCACCTTTTCACAGATTTCGGCTGCCGTGTCGGCCACGGCGGCGTTGAAATGCACATCCGCCACCAAGGGCACCGTGTAGCCGTCGGCCCGCAGTGCCTCCTTGATGAGTCGCATGTTCTGTGCCTCGCGCTGTCCCTGTGTGGTGAAACGTACAATCTCGCCACCAGCATCGACAATGCGCTTTGCCTGGGCCACGCTTCCTTCCGTGTCCATCGTAGAGGTGTTGGCCATTGACTGAATACGGATGGGGTTGCTGCCACCCAGCAGCACACCACCGACATTCACTTCCGTGGAAACGCGACGTGTATAATTGCTATTCATGTTTTTTAAAATTTAAAGTGGATTTGAAAGGAAGGGAAGGGAAGTTAAAGAGAATTTAAAGGGACGATACCTTGTCAATAGCGTAACATTTGTCCTTTTAACTACCCTTTAACTTCTTTTTAACTCCCTTTTCATACCCTTCCTTTCAAATCAATTACATTTATATTGAAATTTCACTTCTTTCAGTTCCTCGTTGGCCTTTTCAATCTTTTTGCGAAGGCCGTTCTTGTAGGCTGCAAATTTGGCGGCCAGTGCTTCGTCGGCCAGTGCCAGCATCTGCACGGCAAGAATGCCTGCGTTCAGTGCGCCGTTGATGGCCACCGTGGCCACGGGAATGCCCGGAGGCATCTGCAACATAGACCACACCGCATCCACGCCGTCCAGTGTGCTACCCTTGACGGGTACGCCGATGACGGGGAGCGTCGTGCTGGCTGCAATCACACCCGGCAGTGCGGCTGCCATGCCCGCGCCTGCAATGATTACCTTGATGCCACGCTCCTTGGCTCCCTTGGCAAACGCCTCCACGGCATCGGGCGTGCGATGGGCAGAGAGGGCGTTGATTTCGAACGGAATCTCCATTTCATCGAAGAATTTCGCTGCTTTTTCCATGACGGGCAGGTCGCTGGTGCTGCCCATGATGATCGATACAATTGGTTTCATATAAAGTTGAAAGTTAAAATGCCAGTAGTTTTTTTTATCGGAGTAATCTGAATATTCTGAGTAATCAGAGTAATCTGAGGTTAGAATGCTTCTCCTTACATCCAACTCAGCAGGATGAATGTCATGGAACAGGAATATCCGATGGCAAATCCCACCAAGACCTGTGCCAGGGTGTGCTGTCGCAGGATGATACGGCTGGTACCCAAGGCTCCGCTCAACAGGATGAGCCCGCAGGCGGGCCAGAGTGGATTATAGAAGAACAGGATGCTGAATGCAATCAGGGCACCGACCAGACCGCCCATGCCCACCATGTGGGTGCTTACCTTCCACCAGGCATTGAGCACGACGCAGATAATCTGGGAAACAAAGGCTGCCATCACGATTCCCCGGATGAACATGGCTACGTTCATTTTGGTCATCAGCAAGATACACACCACGTAGCTGATAATCGTCAGCAGGTAGGGCATGTGACGGTGCTCGCGGTGCGACAGTTGCAGGTGGCTCCACCGCATCAGCATACGGAACATGTTGATGCTCAACCGTGGGATGAAGATGGTGAAAAGAAAGACGATGCAAATGATGAACAACTTGTACCTGAAGGGCAACATCTTCAGGTAACTAAAGAAAAACAGTCCGATAAGAATCCATATCGGCGCATAGAAAGGCGAGAACAGCGTTGAGAGTGTCCTGGCCATCTGCATCAATCTCTTTTGGTTCATATACTTATGCGTTTTTGCACTGGCGGGATGCCTATCTCGTCGCGGTATTTTGCCACCGTCCGTCGTTTTATCTCGAATCCCATCTTGTTCAGTATGTTGCAGATTTGCTGGTCGGACAGGGGCTGGGCTTTGTCCTCCTCGGCCACCAATTGCCGGATGAACTTACGCACCCGATCGGCATCGATGGCCGTACCCTGTGCGTTGGAACGGGGATGCTTGAAGAAGTAGCTCAGGGGGTAAATCCGCCCATCCAGCAGACAATATTTACTATTACGCACACGCGAGACCGTCGATATGTCGAACCCGGCCTTCTCCGCCACGTCCTTCAGCACCAACGGCTGCAGGTCATTCGGATCCTGTGTCAGGAAAAACGTGTGTTGCAGCTGGATGATGGCTGCCATCGTTTTTTTCAGTGTGTTCTGCCGTTGCAGGATGGCCTCGATGAACAGATTCGCCGCCTCTATCTTGCGGCGGATGTAGGTCACGAAATCCTGCTCGCTACGGCTGAGTTTGCGCTTGGCCGACTGGTATTCCTTCAGTTGCTGTGCATATTCATGGTTGATGAAGAGCTCGGGCAGGTCTCCACGGTTTAATCGGAAGTCTATCTGTCCGTTTTCGTCGGTTTCAACGATGAAATCGGGGATGGCGGACTCTACCCTGTCCTTGGCCGATTCCGTCAGCGCCAGTCCCGGATGGAGGTTCAGTTTGCGCAGCTCCTCGAAGATAACCCGCACCCTGGCAGCACTGAGTCCCATGACCGTCTTCAGCTTTTCCACGTTGTTGTTGACGAAGAGGTCGTAGTGTTCGGAAATGAGTCGATGGGCATCCTCCAGCAGGAAGTATTTCTCGCCGATGAGGTGTTCGCGGTCGTTCATTTTCCGTTCAAGCTGCAAGAGCAGGCATTCGCGGGTGTCGCGGGCACCGATGCCGGCGGGGTCAAATTGCTGTAGGATGTGCAAAGCCTCCTCTAACTCGATTTCATCGGTCTGTATGTTGTGGTGAAACAACATTTCATCGGCCAATCGGGAAAGCGACACCTCGATGTAACCGTTGTCGTTCAGGGAGTAAATCAGGTATTCCACCAACTCCCGCTGATGGTCGTTGAGGCCGTAATCGACCATCTGACACATGAGGTCATCCACGAAGGAGACGGTTTCGCCCAACGGACGTTCCTGCCGGTCTGAGGCTTCCGAGGGTTGGAATACGGGCAACTCGTCCGAATCAGCATAATCGTCTATCGAAACCTCCCGTTCGTCGGTTTCATCGGACTTTTCACCATCGTTTGTGTCGAATCCATCGGCGGATTCCTCGTCGAATCCGTCGTCCTGATTCCGCAAATCATCCTCCGAGGCGTTGCTTCGGTCGGTTTCCAAGGCGATATTGTCGATGGCTTCGTCTTTTACGCGCTGTTCCAGTTCGACAATCGGCAACTCCAACAGCCTCGTCGTCATCAGCTGAAGTGGCGAGAGTTTCAGAAGTTGGGCTTCTTTCTGTACCTGATATTGTCCTTGAACCTGTGGCATCCTTTATCCCGAAGAGATTTTCTTGTTTTCTAATGTGCAAAGTTAGTCTATCTTGTTGAAACTGCAAAATTTTATAGGATTATCCATGAAAATGCCATCAATTTTTTGAACCACAGATTACATTTTTTATCAGAATAATCGGAGTAATCAGAATAATCTGAATAATCGGAGAGTAATTAATTAATTTAAGTTTCGCAAGCTCAACTTTTTTGGAAGTTAAAGGGAAGTTAAAAAGAAGTTATCGCTCCGCTTGGAAGTTAAA
>CAJONZ010000101.1 GCA_905236065.1 uncultured Bacteroidaceae bacterium
CTGGGCCTTGTTCTCGCCTACGACGTCCTTTGCATAGGTGTGGATACCCACTGCCGTCGGAACGGAAGCTGAGAAGTCAAGGTTGGATGCAGCAATCTCTGGAGCGTCCTCTGTCGTGAAGGTTGCGGTTGCAAGTACAGAACCTTCTTCTGCCACTTCTGAGAAGATGGTCACATAGCTAATGTAATCCCAGACGCTTACTTCTTTCAGATTCAGTGTGTATGTAGCACCTGGGACAAGGTCTGCAATGTATGCAGAGGCTGTGCCGGAAAGTTCGTCTGTTGCCAGAATTAAGTCAGATTTAACGACATTGTTATCGGCATCTAAGACATCACAGGTGAAAACAACATCACCGAAGAACATTTCTGTATAAGAACCAGCCGCCTCAGGAGTGAATGTAGCGTCAACCTTTACGAAACCATCCTCATCATAAGTTCCATCGGATGCAAGGGCATAGTTGGAAAGCTTGACGTATGCCTCCTGGAAGGTTGCAGTAATGTTCACGCCCTCTGCCGGCATCTCGAAAGAGTATTCCCAGTCGTCATACTCAACAGCCTCTTCAGAGGTTGCGCCAACGATGGTTAACTCGGCCAACTCATAGCCTTCTGCTGGAGTGATGGTTAAGGTAACGATTTCGCCAGCTTCTGCCTTGGCAGGAGCCTCAACAGTTCCGTTCTCTGCCTCTGCCACGGCGATGCCATAAGTCACGAACTCAGCAATGTCCTCGGCACTTGTCGGGTAAAGCTGAACAGCATCATTATAAACAGTTACAAAACCAGAGACAGCATACTCCTTGGCAGCCTCAACGGCAAACTCAACCTTAAAGTTGTTGCGGAGAATCAGTTCTGTCTCACCAACTGTAAACGTCAGATTCGTCTTGCCCGTTACCGTTGCGTCCGCAGCAAACTGAGCGCCCTTCACAGTAACATACTGGCTGACATAGTCCATTGGATTCTCAGCCAAGTCAGCAGCGTCAACCACTTCTGCTTCAACTTCGTTGTCGCTTGAAAGAACCTTAATGTCAATATTATCTAAAGAAGCCAATTCTGGCAGTCCATTGTAAGTATAAAGCTTACCTGTCAGCGAGCCAGAGATGATGTCGCCGGCCTGTATGCCTTCAACAGTTCCGTAAATCAAGAAGCCGCCTGTTGCATCAGCTACATAGACGTTCTGACCATTCACATAAGTGACCAGCAAGCCTTCAAACGAGAACTTGACATCCACCTTGTCTGCTGTTGCGTTTGCATTCAGCGCTGCTGCGGTCGAATATTCCTGGCCAATCGTAATGGTTGCAGTCGTTCTTGAACTGGACTTTTCACCCTTCACGGCGTAAGCCACAACCTTCGTCGTCTCTTCCACGGTGAAAGGCTCAGTGTAAGTCTGCTCCTCACCGTCGTTCAGCGTATAAACAATGGAAGTAACATCCTCAGCAGCGGCAATAGTTACCTGCTGGGCACCATAGTAAGTACCTGTTGCAGGAGTGATTGTCGGAGCTGCGGGAGCATCCTCGTCAATCACCGGGGGTACTCCAGAAAGAATAATCTGAGAGATTTGAGTTGGACCATTTGCAGAAGCTGCAGATGAGTTAATAGTGAGCAAATAGTACTCACCTGCCTCTGCTGTAGCTTCAACATCTACATCACCAGGCTTAAATTGCTCCGTGATGTCAATCGTAGTCTTGGCCTCCCCATCTGTTCCAAAAACAGCGAGAGAAGCACTTTCCACATTTGATGTCGCATCAACCGTGATGATCACATTGGTGATTGTGGTTGACACTACGGGTGACTTAATCGTGGCAGTGTGCTCATTGCTCTTTCTGCCACATTTCACTAAACTCCACGCATTTTTGTTGTTGTTGAACCCATTTAAAGTCCAAACAGCTCCATCAACCGTGGCCGTCCACTCGTCTGTGTAACTACTTATACTTTTATCGTTGTAAGTTGGGAAAGTAAGCGTATAGATAGGCTCACCTGCCACAGCAAACAACGTCAGCATAAATAGCGACACGAAAGAAAGTAACTTCTTTTTCATAGTGTTGTTTGTTTTAAAGTTAATAATAAAGTTAATTAAAAAAGTTTTTTATCTTATATTTTCAGTCAGATACGCAGATGCTGTTTACTCTGCCACACGCTCTTCTGTTTTTGTGGGAATCGCATACCAACCTTGCAAACACCCATAGAATGGGCAAATATACAAATAAAATTTTGGGGTGAATAGCTTTTTCCCGTTTTTTTCCGTTTTTCAGTAAAAATTCTTACTTTGAACTGAACGAAAAAGGCCACTCTGCTGTTTCCATTTTCACGCAGAACTGTATTCACGAGAAGAGTTCTGCGTGAAGTCGAGAAGAGTTCTGCGTCATCTCCGATAGAGTACTGCGTTGTTTTTGGTTGAAAACAAGTCAAAAAGAAAGCCGAAAAATCGCGGGGGACTTATCGGCTTGTCGTGTTAAGATACAGCGTAAACTGTGGACGCTGGGGACACAGGGCTGACGGAGCGTTTCTATTGCTTTTGCAGATAGATATTAATCAGCGCATTGATGTCGTCAAGGGTAAACTTGCCATCGCCATTGATGTCGTAAGGATTATCCTCTGGTTCCTCTGGCTCGTCGTCGGGTGTGGCCGGGGTGTAGGAGAACACGCTCAGTTGCAGGCCCGTGGCTGTCTTCGTAGCGACGGCACCAGTGTTGCTGGTGGCAGAGATGCCGAGGCAGAAATCAGAACTTGCACCCGCCTGTGTGGTTGCGCTGTATTCGGAGAGGTTACCCTTTGCGTCGCACTGGAAGTTGGTGGAACCCACCACCACAAAGTCGTTTCCGACCAGGGCTGCATCGGTGGTCTGATGGTACTTGGCATTCATGTTGGGCATGTCGTCGCGGAGGGCACCCGTGATGGCGGCCCATTTGGTGGTAAAGGTCTCAGCATCGAGACAAGCGGCGAACTGGTCGGTCCAAAGGTCGGGCACGAGCGAGGTCTTGAACGGCAGTGGGGTCGAAACGCAGCCAGCCAAATAGATTTTTCCACCTACCACCTGCATAGTCTTGATGATGTTGTTCCTCATGGAGCGGTCTGACGTGGCACCATTGATTTGCTGGGCGAAAGACTCACTGGCAGTCATCTTTACCATTACGGCACCAGATTCAACGCCCTGGTTCTCAGCAGCCGTAAAGGAATAGTTGGTAGCCTTGCCGTTTACGGTGAGCTTGACTTTTCCGTTGGCAAAAATGCCGACATAGACGGCATCGTCAGCGGCAGCAAGGCAGATGGACTGTGGAGAGAGTCCCGTGGTGGAGACGGCATCGGAATTGCGGAAGTCGAGTACCTCCTTCACGGTGCCCTCAGACCATGTGAGCACGGCACCACAAAGACAGTCGAGGAGGACGCCCTGAGCGTTGAGGGCTGTGCCGTTCTTGTTCAGCGTCCCTGCCTGATAACCGCCCATGTAGGTCATGCTGATGTAGAGCTTTCCGTCATAGATGGCCAAGGCGGTAGGCGTTACAGCCAGGTCGCTCTCATAGCTGTCGTTGGTGGCATAGCGGGGATTCTTGTGGGGAATGATGGGAAGAACGCTCTGCAAAACACCCGCCTTTGAGTATTTTGCCACAAAGCCGTTCACTTTCTCATGGGAGAACTCAGTGCCCGTAAACGACTGTTCGACAAAGTCGGTGCTGCCAAAGACCACGTCGTCGGCAAAAGTGCCGGAGACATAGATGTAGTCGCCCGTGGCGTCGGTGATGACTTGGCGGATGTGTGCGGCGCCTTTGATGCCGACGGTCCAGCGGGGTTTCTGCGTGGTGGCATCGACGGCAGAGAGGAACGCACTGGTGGCGATGTTCTCAAGGAAGTCTTCCTCGATGGCGAGCATCTGGTCGTAGAGTCCCGTCTGATAGATGGTGCCGTCGGGCGAAATGACGGACGGAGCCGCTATCGGAGCATACTGGTTGCCCGTGCAGGGTGCATTGTAGGTAGTGGCATCCTCCAGGGTGGGAAAGTCGTAGTTCCAGGCCTGCGCACAGAGGGCGGGCAGGAACAGAAGGGATAAGAAGAAATGGCGCATGGTATTGATAGTTTAATTTTTAGTTTCCAACTTTTAATTTTTAACTTATTCAGCGGCCAGTCCGGGATTTGCACTGATGGCCTCGGTGGGGATGGGCATGGTGTAACGGCTGTCGTGCTCCTCCAACACGTAGGTCTTTCCGTCGTAGGTGCGCTCCAGGCGTGGCTGGGTGGTGCGGCGGAGGTCGAACCAGCGGTGGCCCTCGTAGCAAAGTTCATGGGCACGCTCCTCAAGAATGAAGTCAACCAGTTGCTCCTGTGTCATGGCTTCCAGTTGGGGAAGCAGGCGGGTCACCATGGCAGCGGCATAACGATGGCGGAGCAAGGGGGTAATCAGCTCGATGGCCTCGGGGAGACTGCCCAGGCGGGCGGCGGCCTCGGCTGCGGTCAAGTAAGCCTCCGCACTGCGGAAGGTACTGCGATGGTACTGCTCCTTGTCCTCTGCATCGCCGTTCTTCACACCTTTCAGGACATTATAGACGCGGCTGGTCTGTGCCTTAAAGAAACGGGCCTTGCGCATGTCGCCCGAACGGTAGCTGTTGATGAAAGCCACATTGGGCAGTCCGGCACGTTTGTAGGCGGATTTCAGCACGTGCTCCAACGAGACGATGGCCTCGACACTCTTGTAATGGTCGGGCATGGTGTAGGTGGTCGTCGTCAGGTTCTCCAACTGGGGATGTGCCTCGATGACGGCCTTGGCCGCAGTGAGCGCCTCCTGCCAACGGCCCATGTAAAGACAGACACGGGCACGGAAAGCCTCGGCGGAAAGGGTGTTAAAACGATAGCTGAGGTCGGGCTCCCACGTTTCGACCGTGAGATTCTGCTGGGCGGCGGCAATGTCACTGAGCAGTTGCTGATAGATGGCTTCGACGGTGGCACGACCGGGCACGGCCTCCACGTCGGCCTCAATCATGAGGGGTACGGCAAGCGAGGTGGAGGGGTTGCAGTAGGTGTAGGGTTCGCCAAAGAGGTTGACCAGGATGAAATGGCTGTAGGCCCGGAGCATGTATGCCTCGCCCACCATCTGACGGACGGAGTCGGTTGGGGCCTGCGTGATTTCTGACTGGTGCTCAATGATGTAGTTGGCGATATAAATGGCATGGTAGAAATTGCGCCAACTGTAGCTGGCGGTGTTCTCGTCGGGGGTGATGTCGTTCCATGTCCAAATGTCGAAGTAGGAGTTGAGGTCGTAGGACTCGGTAGAGGCGGGGTCGAGCACCAGTTCGTCGGTACGGAACATGGTGAGCGAACGGTCGTCGGGGAAGTTGTTATAGACGCTGGTGAGCATCGCACGGTATTCCTCGCCGGTCTCGGCAATGACTTTTCCTGTAGGTTGGATGTCGAGGAATTTGTCACAGGAGAAAAAAATGAAGAATGAAGAATGAAGAATGAAGAATGAAAGTATCCGGGTAAACTTTGTTCTCCATATTTTATGGGTTTGATTCGTTGCCATAGGTTCTTTCTGTTAAAATCCAAGACTGATGCCAAAAATAATATCACGGGAGATGGGCTGTGCGTAGGGGTTGCCCATGGTCTCTGGGTCGAGATAGTTGTCGTAGTTGCTGGCTATGACGAAGAGGTTGCGTCCCTCGACGCTGAGCGAAGCATTGGTGATGCCAATCCGCTTGAGCCAAGGCATGTCGAATTTGTAGGCCAGACGGAGGCTCTGAAGGCGTATGTAGTTACAGTTGCGAACGTGGATGTCGAGCATGTTGTAGAGGTTGAGGTCGTGGTATTGCACGTACTCAGCCGGACGGTCCGTGTCGTTGATGAGCGCAGGCAATGGGGAACTGGTATTGGCCTGTGTTAAACGGTTGAGGATGTTGATGATAGGGTTATCGGAGTTGACCGACGTCGATGATGGGGAGCCGGTGTTGGTCGGTGTCCAACGGTTGAGGATGTCGCGGTTGGTGTTCAGTCCACGGTCGTAGGAAGTGATGTTGTAGGAAGGTGTGGTGCGCACTTTCATACCCAAGTTGAACGTGAAGTTGATGCCCAAAGTCCAGTTTTTCCACTCAAAGGTGTTGATGAAACCGCCAGAAACCTTCGGGTCAGTCGTTCCCATGTAGGTGTAGAGCGAACGCTGCTCCTCGGCAGTGAGGGTGCTGGCACCATATTCGTTGAGTTTCAAGAGCTCGGTCAGGGTGACGGTGTTGCCCGTCTTGTCGATGAAGAGCGGATAGCCCTGATTGTCGAGTCCTGCCGTCTGCAAGGCGAAAAGCGCACCGACGGGATAGCCCTCACGAGAGGGATAGGTGGCGTTTTCGGAAACGGTCTCACGGAGCACCTTGTTGTTGTTGAGGCCAATGTTGAGCTGGGTGGTCCAGTGGAAATGCTTGCTCCAGATGTTGCGGGTGGAAATGGCAAACTCCCAACCCTTGTTCTCCATCGTAGCCCAGTTGATGGTGGTGCTGCTGAAGCCAGTCTCCAAGGGGAGCATCTTCAGGCCAATGAGGTCGGAACTGCGGCGATAGTAATAATCTACGGTGAAGTTGAAGATGCCGTTAAAGAGCAGAAGGTCCAGGCCGACGTTGACGTTTTTCGTCTTTTCCCATCGAAGCGAGGGGTTCGGAGCCGTCTCTGCGTCAATGACATATTCAGAGATGCCCATCAGGGACTTGCGGTCGTATCGTCCAATCAGATAGGGCGAGGTGTTCTTGTCGATATTACCCTGAATACCGAAGGAGGCACGCAGGTTGAGGTCGTTGATCCATTCCACACGGCGCAACCACTTCTCCTCGCCGGCCCGCCAAAGGGCACTGACGCTGTAGAGGGGCAGGTAGCGGTACTTCTTGGCCACGCCAAAGACGTCGGAACCGTCGAAACGGATGCTTCCGCCCAGGGTGTAACGGTCCAACAGGGTATAGCTGCCCGTGGCAAACCAGCTGACGTAGGCATTCTCGGTGCGTGTCTCGGTGTGCAGCGGGAAGGTCTTAGCGTAATTTTCAGACGGGAAATAGACGGTTTGCGTGGTCAGTGTGCGAGGGTCGTAGCCATAAGCCGCCGTATAGGTGCTGTTGGCATCGATATGACGGATTTCGGAACCAAGCATCAGCTGGAACTCATGGGTGTCGGCAAAACGGTGCTGCGCCTCCAACATGCCCTTCCAAGTCCACTGGTAGCTGTGCGCTTCGGTCACTTTGTGCTGACCGCCGGTGGTGGGCAGGAAAGGGCGCTGGCCGTCACTGTAGAGATAGACGGAGCGTTCCAAATCCTTACGCATGGCAAAGGATTTCTCTCCGGCATATTTCTCAATGGTATAAGCGTCGCGCTGCAAACCCAGCTGGGTGGTGAACTTCAACCACTCCACGAATTTCAATTCGGCGTCGAAGATGGCCATGAGTTGCTGGTCCTGACGCTCGTTGCTGGTGTTGGCACGTTCCTCAAAGATATTGAAATCGAGTTGGCTGTCTTCCTTTCCACCCTGTACGTTGATGTCGTAATTGTAGTTGCCGTTCTCATCGTAGGGCTTGAAGTAAGGATTGGCCAAGCGGCTGTAATAGACAGGATTGACAAAGCCATTGTAATCCGTCATAAAGGAAGTCTGTTTGCGGTGGGTCGAGAAAAGAGAGGCTCCCACTTTCAGCATTTCATTGATGCGGACGGAGGTTTTCAACGTGACATTGAAACGGTTGGCACTGACGCCCTGTACATTTCCCTGCTGGTCGCTGTAACCCACGGAGGCGTAGTAGGTGGCCTTGTTTCCACCGCCACTGACGCTGACTCCATAGTCTTGGGTGAAGGTTGTGCGCATCAGGACATCGTTCCAATTGGTGTTGGTGGCACGTAGGTCGTCAATTCTCTGCTGAGCCTCGGCAGAAAGCTTATTCCAGCCCCCTGCCTTATAGGCATCCACCTCGCCCAAAGCTGAGAGAATGCGATAGACGTCACCCTTGTTTTCACGGAAAGTATAGTTGGAGCGCAGCAAGTCGAGCTCAAGCCCCACTTTCTCGTCGCTGTTGAGCAGATTCAGCCGGTCGAGCCCCATGTTCGGGCTGACGGTGAGCTTCGTGTGGAAATCAATCTTCGGTGAACCAGCCTTACCCTTCTTGGTCGTTATGACAATGACACCGTTGGCGGCGCGGGCACCGTAAATGGCTGTGGCGGCGGCATCCTTCAACACCGTAATGCTCTCGATGTCGGCTGGATTGATGCCCGCAATGCTGGTCTGGTACAGGTTGTCAATGTCCTTCAGGTCTTCCATCGTCGGAATCTCGTTGCCCTCCAACGGCATACCGTCCAGCACCCAAAGCGGGTCTTGGTTGCCGTTGATACTGGAGATACCACGGATGCGAATCTTGAGCGGAGCACCTGGCGCACCGGTGCTGGACACAGCACTGAGTCCGGCAACCTGACCCGAAAGTGCTTGGTCAACATTCAACACTGCACCCACGGTCTCGTCACTGATTTTCAGCGTTGTGGATGAACCAGTCATTTTGCGGCGGTCGATACGTTGGTAACCCGTCACGACGAAATTCTGCAATTCCATCTCTTTGGCAATATCTGCCTGGGTCAAGCTGTCGCTGTACCCCTGCGCCCTGCCTTGCAACGGCATCCATATTGCCAATAATAAAATAAGGTATAGTTTATCCATAGGTATAAAGATTTATGTCAAAATAAAACGTAAGAACGTTCAGCGGTCAAAACCTTAACACGCTAAAGGCGCAAGCCCAACGCGGTCTCAATGCGCTGAACGATGTCGGCATAGTGCATCTGGACGGCGGTTGTGTTGGTGCCGATGCGAGCCTTTGCCCAGGTACGTATGCGCAACAGCTCCGCACGTTTCACGCTAATGGCGTCGCTCGTGCGGCTAATCTGTGTGCCGAAAAAGGTGATGTTACGTGGACGGGACGTAAGCGTGGCTTCCTTCTCGCCGAATGCCTCCACTTCGCCCATGTCGCCGAACGTCTTGAAAGCCTCTGGCGTTTCCATGCTTCCCCGTCGGCTGGATGAAATATCCTTGTTGATTTTTATGCCCTCGGTCTCCGCTGCCGCCGTTATCAAGACGTCAATCATGCTTTTCTGCATACTGCGCTGCATCATATCGGGCTGTGGATGGTTCACAAAGATGGCCTGATGGAGCATCTGAATCATGTCGGTCACCGTAAATGCCTTGCTGGCACCGAGGTCGGCCTCAGCCTGCATCATGCGAACCATGCGCTCATTGGCCAGCAAATCCCAAATCAGGTAATTCTGTTCCGTCTTCAACGACATGGCGGGGTGTTCCTCGCGGTGAATCTTCAGTAAATAGGTCTTCTGTGCCAAGTCGGGCGAGAAAAGCCAGCGGGGCGTATTGAACACCTCGTCAATCAGATACTGAACGGATGCCCGCTGACGTTCACGAGGTACGTAGGTGAATGTCTGCTGACCGTCGCCCACCACCGTGTTCTCCAGGTAGATGCCGCCGACGTTGGCCAGGACATGGTAGTTGAAGAGATCCCACTGAGAGATGACTGCCCCCCATAGCTGTGCCGCATCGTCCCAAGTCTGGTCGGGCTTCCCGGTGCGTGTCCAAGCCTCAATGTTCGGGACAATACGCTTCAGGTTGGCCACTCCATAGCGGGCGCTCTTGACGGGGTCGTCGCCCAGGTCTTCGCTCATGGAGCGGGGATCCACACACTGGCGGTAGCCTAAAGTCTCACTATACTTGAATTCCTGTCCCTGATGGTTGCGAAGGAAATCCGCAAGCACGGGAACGGCCTCTTCCTCAGAGGGGAACCAACGGTAGCCCCATTCTATCGCCATGCGGTCGTAAGGGCCGATGTGCGGGGCAAGGATGGTGACGCCGTCGCCCGGCTGTGCCACATAGTTGTAGCGGGCATAGTCCATGATGCTGGCTGAGATGCCACCTACGCGACGGATAAAAGATTCACTGCGCAAAGAATCCGTGGGATAGGCCGACGAAGCACGCATGTTGTGGCGCAGTCCCAGCGAGTGTCCCACCTCGTGGCTTGCCACAAAGCGGGCTGCATCGCCCAGCAGGCTGTCGGGCAAAAACGGTTGACGGGCAGCAGGATTCACGGCGGCGGTCTGAACCTTAATCCACTGGCTCAACAGTCTGCGCACATTGTGCCACCAGATGATATCCGCCTCTAAAATCTCTCCGCTGCGGGGGTCGGTCACACAAGGCCCCATGGCGTTGGCTTTCTCCGAGGCCGCGTAGGTAACGACTGAATAACGCAGGTCGTTGTCCTCACGCTCCATGCTGTCGGTCATCTCATAAACCTGCACGGCATCGCGGAAACCTGCACACGCAAACGCCTCGTTCCAGTCGAGGATGCCCTGACGGATGTACGGACGTATGGAGGCGGGAATGCGGCGATCCAAATAGAAAACGATGGGCTTCTTTGGTCGGGTCAACTCACCATGAAGATAGGCCGCTGTATCTTCCGGCTCCAAACGCCAACGGTTAATGTAATGCAGCGTCTTCGTTGCCTGCTGTTGGTCGGAGAAACTCAACTGGCTGTCGGAGAAATATCCCACGCGGGCACTCTCCTCACGACCCTGCATGGGTTGTTCGGGCAGCAAGAGCATGGAACTGGAGGCAATCACCGTGACGTTCACATGGCTGGTACCCTCATGCACTACGGTCGTCTGCTCACTGAGGGCCGTGACACTTTCCTTGTGCGACTTGATGGAAAGAATACGGCTCAGGTCTGCGTTCGGTGCGGTGGAGATATTGATTTTGTGAAAAACGTCGTTCAGGCAGTTGTTACGGCCATTGAATAGCGCATTGACGGGAAAGACCACGGAGAGGCTGTCGGGGCTGACGGCACGAACCTTCAGCACGGCCAGAATTGGGTCGATGTAGTTTTCCTGCACCGACTGTGCCATGGCGTCTTCGGGATTCACTTTCGGCGTCACCCGCTGTTGACGGATAATCACCGTGTTCCCCGGACGGTTCCACTCAAAACGGATGACGTGGTTCTCATAGTTGATGCCCTTGTTCACGCCACTTTCATTCAACTCGGCAGGAACCTGCTGCAAGCGGTTGACCACAAGGAACTGACGTCCCAGCAATGCCGACGGCAACTCCAAGAAGAACGAGTCCTTCTTCGTGACCACATTCATCAGTCCTGATAGTTGCAAGGAGTCGCGTCCCGTCAACTGGGCATATGCCGACTTGGGAGGGACTTCGGGTGTTTTCTTCTTTTTCTTTGCTTGGAGCGGCAGCATGAAACCTACTGCCAAAAACAACAATACTATCTTGTAAAAACGATACATTTCACGCAATTTAAATAAAAACAGGCGCAAAGTTATGTAAAAAGGCGCAAAGTCGCAAACATTGTGCCGCAATATTTAGTTTTTGTGAACAAATCCTGCGCTTTGCAGGAAGGAAAAATAAAAGAAGGTGCAAAGCCTTGCGCCTTGCACCCTCTTAATTATAATATGTGTAGTTTGGTTATTTAACCTGTACACCCGTTGCGTTATAGGTCTTGCCATCCTTCACGATGACAATCTTACCCTTCACAAGGTACTTGCCGTCAGCCTTTTCAGCCTCGGTATCAACCGTTGCGATGCCCGTTGCAAGTTCTGCCTCTTCCTCGGTCTTTGCGAATACAACTACGTCTGTCGTTGCATTCTGGAGCGTGAGGATGAGAACCGGCGTTGCAAACTCATTTTCTACCGAACCGGTGAGAGTACCGTTGTGGTAAACAGTTATCTGACCCATTGGAACAGCTACCTGGAAGTTGTCGGCAGCGAACTCAAGGCCACCGTCTGCAGTCTTCGTAGCAATAACGTTCTCAATGGTGAATTCAGGAATCACAGTGCCCATCACTGGCATGGTGAAGCCAGAGAAGGTGATAGTCACAAGGCCACCCTCTTCCGTCTCAGAGCCTTCAACCTCGGCGAGAGTAACTGTCTGCTCCTCGGTTGTTGAGCCCATGACGCCACGCTGTGGATGGCTGAGGGTCTGCTTCACGTAACCTGCGTATGTGCGGCTTGGAATATCCTCAATACCAGCGAACATGACGTTCTTGAACGACAGCCAACTGATGTTGTTGTCGGCAGCGACGTTGAACTGAATCTTCAGTACGCCGTCCTCGCCAACCTCACCGACAGCCTTGAACTCATCAAGGTAGAACTGGCTCTCGCCAACCTGC
>CAJONZ010000102.1 GCA_905236065.1 uncultured Bacteroidaceae bacterium
CTATATCGACTTAGGAAGCCGCGAAGGTGCTTTCCGAGGACTCCACATGGGTGTCTTCATCGTCAAGACCATTGCTGGCAAGGAGGCTCACCAGCAAATCGGCAAACTAAAAGTCGAGGCCGTGGAGGGCGAAGACATCAGCCGCTGCAAGGTACAGAGCGGTGGCAAGGAAATCAAGGCAGCTATCGATGCAGGCGGGCAACTCAAAGTCATCTCCATCGACTGATAAAACCGCAAGTTGAATGGAAGGGAAGTTAAAGCGATAACGTCCTTTTTAACTTCCCTTTAATTTCCAAAAAAGATGAGTTTGCGAAACTAAAAACATTTACAAATATGAAAAAGATTATTTTAACAGCAGTAGCCGTAATCACCTGTTCTATGGCAATGGCTCAGTCGGGTCACGAATGTTACGAGAAAGGTAAAGAATGTCTTCTTAGTAACAAAATTACTGAGGCAGTGGAATGGGCTCGGAAAGGAACTGAGCAGGGAGATGCAGATTCTCAAAATTTTCTTGGTTATCTGTATATGACAGGCACTGGCGTTTCTCAGGACTATGCCGAGGCCATGAAATTGTTTCAGAAGGCAGCCGAACAGGGAAATGCAAAAGCACTATGTAACATAGGACAACTGCATGAAGCTGGTTGTGGCGTTCCGCAAGACCATGCCGAGGCCCTGAAATGGTTTCGCAAGTCGGCAGACCTGGGATATGCACCGGCACAATTCATAATAGGCTATGACTATGCAACTAATAACAACTTTGAAGAAGCTGCCAAATGGTTCAGAAAGGCAGCCGATCAGGGAGATGTGGATGGACAATTACACATGGGTATCAGTTATGAAAGAGGCAATGGCGTACCCCAAGATTATGCCGAGGCCGTGAAATGGTACCGTCTGGCAGCTGACCAGGGAAATGCATATGCCCAAAGTGTGTTAGGTTCCTATTATTATGCGGGGCTTGGCGTAGAGAAGAACACTACAGAGGGTCTGAAATTGATACACAAGGCAGCAGAGCAGGGAATGGCGCAAGCACAATATAATCTGGGTGTTTGTTATATGGATTCCTTAAACTATGAAGAGGCTTTAAAATGGACACAAAAGGCAGCTAATCAAGGTTATGTACTTGCCTATTACAATATGGGTTATTTCTATGATAAGGGTTATGGCGTTGCCCAAGACCTGACAGAGGCCCTGAAATGGTATCGCATGGCTGCAGAGCAGGGACATACACAAGCACAACATAATATAGGTTGTTTCTACCTTGATGGCAAGGGCGTACCCCAAGACTATGCCGAGGCCATAAAATGGTTCCGAATGGCAGCCGAACAGGGATTGGTACAATCACAATGTAATATGGGGCTTTTTTATGAAAAAGGCGAGGGTGTACCCCAAGACTATGCCGAGGCTGCGAAGTGGTTCCGCATGGCTGCGGAGCAGGGATATGCTGATGCACAATTTGAATTGGGGACATTTTATGATTTTGGCAGTGGCATTCCCCAAGACTATAATGAGGCTGTGAAATGGTATCGTCTGGCAGCGAATCAGGGGCATGGATTAGCACAGAATAACCTTGGAATGTGTTATAAACAGGGACATGGCGTTTCCCAAGACTATGCCGAGGCCGTAAAATGGTTCCGTCTGGCAGCGGAGCGAGGAGTGGCGTTAGCACAAGGTAATCTGGGCGAATGTTATAAAAATGGAGAGGGCGTACCCCAAGACCAGGCCGAAGCAGAGAAATGGTTTCGCCTGGCAGAAGAAAACCGGGCAAAAGAACAAGGGAATAAGAATAGTCGTACCACCAAGATTACATGGTGATTTTGTCTGGCTCTGAACCAGAAACAAAGATATGAGACGTGGAGGAATAACGATGCAGACGGCTGATGTCTGGACACAAAAAGAGGGCGTATCAAATAGATACGCTCTTTTTTATATGCCTATTCTCAATCTATTTTTTGTTTTCTTTCAATATGTCGGTGAAGGCAGATGGATAGGGAGTCTCAAAGCGCAGGGGCTGACCTGTTATGGGATGGGTGAAGCAGAGGCGGAAGGCGTGTAGGCAGATACGGTCGATGGGATTGGTCTGAGCGCCGTATTTGTAATCGCCGGCAATGCTATGGTGAAGGTCTTGCATGTGGACGCGAATTTGGTTCTTACGCCCGGTGTCGAGTTTCAGTTCGACGAGGCTGTAACCCTCCGAGCGACGCAGGGTGCGGTAGTGGGTGATGGCTTCCCGCCCTCCGTTGTCGAAGGTGCTGGAATAGGTGACGAACATGCGGTTGTCGGTGAGCCAACTTTGCACGGTGCCTTGGTCTTTTTCCATCTGTCCCTCGCAAACGGCGATGTAGCGGCGGTCGGTGACGATTTTCTTCCAATGCTCCATGAAGATTTGCTGGATGTCGCGGCGTTTGGCAAAAAGGAGGAGGCCAGAGGTTTCACGGTCGAGGCGGTGGACGGTGTGGACTGCAAAGGCCCGGTTCTGGCGCTTCACGTATTCGTCGAGAATGTCCTTCACGGTCTGAGTCCGGCTGCCAGGCAGCGCATTAGTGAGGATGCCGTTGGCTTTTTCCACGACGATGAGGAAGGCGTCTTCATAGACGAGTTTCACCCAGCGGCTATTCAGGGTATGTTTGTGCCGCTTGTTGCAGATTTGCACCAACATGCCGGGGCGCAAGGGAGTGTTGAACTGTGTGGTGATTTTCTTGTCAACATAAACCATGCGCTGAGACAGCAACTCCTTGATTCGAGTGCGTGAAGTACCGCTCAGGTTGGTGAGCAGGAAGGAAAGCAGTTCGGAGGGTTCCTTGACAGGGTAATCGGTGTATTTGTTGGTTGCTTTCTGGTTGAAGTAGTTATTCATAAAAAAAATGAAGAATGAAGAGTGAAGAATGAAGAATGGTCGGCCTATCGGCCTCAAAATTATAAAAAAATTATTTTGAAAATTATAAAATAATACGTTGTGGTATAGTTTCTTGCAATTTTTTGATTTAATTTTTTTATAATTTTGAGCGAAGCGACCATAGAATGAAGAATAGCCCCAACCCCCAAAGGGGCGTCCATCCGGATGGCGTCCCTCCCCTATAGGGGGGAGGTTAGGAGGGGCTGAACGAAGAATTTTTACCTGCGTTCCAATAGCACCACGTTTTCAACGTGCTGGGTGTGAGGGAACATATCGACAGGTTGGACGGCGGCAACCTTGTAGGTGTCGTCGAGCAGTTGGAGGTCTCGGGCCTGAGTGGCGGGATTGCAGCTGACATAGACGATTTTACGGGGTGCGGCTCGTTTGATGGTTTCGACGACGTCGGCATGCATTCCGGCGCGTGGGGGGTCGGTGATGATCACATCGGGGCGCCCATGTTCGGCGATGAAGTCGGCAGTGAGGATGTCCTTCATGTCGCCAGCAAAGAAAAGGGTGTTGTCAATGTGGTTGATGGACGAATTGACTTTGGCATCTTCGATGGCTTCGGGCACGTATTCTATACCGATGACCTTCCTTGCCTGACGAGCCACGAAATTGGCAATGGTGCCGGTGCCGGTGTATAGGTCGTAAACCAATTCGTTGCCTGTCAGTCCGGCAAATTTCCTGGCAACGTTGTAGAGCTCGTATGCCTGGGCGGTGTTGGTCTGATAAAAGGATTTGGGACCCACTTTGAATTTCAGGTCCTCCATAGTTTCGTAGATGAAGTCTGTGCCTTTGAAGCAATGTACCTCTTGGTCACCGAACGTGTCGTTGGCCTTGTGGTTATCGACGTAGAGCAAGGAGGTAATTTCGGGGAAGTGCGTGGCCACGTCTTGCAACAAGTCAAGGGCTTGCTGCCGTTGCTGGGGGGTGTCAATCCTGAACTGAATGAGCAGCATGAACTCGGCGGTGTTGCTGTTGCGTAGCATCATGCTGCGCAGCAGTCCAGTGTTTTGCCGCAAATCGTAGAAAGAGAGTTTATGCTGCAAGGAGTAGTCGCGGATATAGTTGCGGATGCGGTTTTGCAAGTCATCCATCAGGTGACATTCCGTAATGTCGAGGATTTTGTCGAAAGCCCCGGTAATGTGGAATCCCACAGCGTCCATCACGTCGTATTTTATGTCCTGCCGCACTTCCTCTTCTGTGAGCCAGCGTTTGTTTGAGAATCCAAACTCCAATTTGTTGCGGTAGGCCGTGGTCTGCCGGCTGCCCAGGATGGGGAGGAACTCGGGTAGTTCCACCTTACCGATGCGCGACAGGTTGTCATAGACTTGTTGCTGTTTGGCTTTCAGTTGCTCGGCATATTTGAGGCATTGCCACTTGCATCCGCCGCAGATGCCATAGTGCGGGCAGAAAGGTGTGTCCCGTAAGTCGGAATAGTGGTGAAAGCGAATGGCCACAGCCTCCATGTAGCTGGACTTTTTTCGCTTCACCTGTAAATCGACGATGTCCCCTGGCACGACGTAGGGTACAAAGACAACTTTGTCATCCACTCTGGCCAATGCTTTGCCTTCTGCCGCAATGGCCGTGATTTCCACGTGCTCAAGTATAGGAAGGTTCTTTTTTCTCATTATTTTCTTTTGGGAATAATCGTTTGCAGCTCTGCATCTTCTTTCTTACATTCTTCACGCAAATAATGATAGGGAAGGAGAATGTCGGAGAGGAGGATGGAAAGCAGGTAGTTCATCAGCAGCAGGATGGCAAGAAACATGCCGTCGAGGTGGGCAGGCTTACTGATAACGTCGCCGGTACTTGCTGAGAGGCCTATGGCGTTTTTGATGATGATGACAGCCAACTGGGGGATGGATATCAGGAAAGCGATGAGTCCGAAGAAGAGAATGCAACACACTGTAAGTGAGAAGAAGGAACGGAAATGGCGGAAGTAATACTTGCACACCTTCGTCCAGGTTCTCGGAAACAAAGCCTTACCCACGTTTTTCAAGGCCGAACGATACACACTCTTGTAGCGCTGCGCCTTCACTTCATACCCCCTGTTCTTCACGTCCAGCAGTCGGAACACCACTCCCTGCAAGAACAAAAAGGGCAGGATGGCTGCCGGTGGAAACACGGTGAGGCATACGGCCAACAAGACCATCAGGGGCAGGGTGATATAGAGGAAATAGAAAAAATTGTCCGTGACAAAGCTGATGGCCGAGGAAATACACTTGATGTTTTTTTTCATAAAAAGAAAAGAAGTTATGGGGAAGTTAAATGGACGTTTGTTTCGAGCATTAGAAAAAAGTCGAAAAAATTTGTGCAAAAATAGACTTTTTTACTTAGATTTGCAAGAATTTTTACTTATATTAAAATTAAGATGCAAAGTTTACCACAAATCAACTGGGGCTTCATCGGTTGCGGAGAAGTGACGGAGAAGAAGAGTGGCCCTGCCTTCAACCTGATTGACGGTTCGCGGGTTGTGGCCGTGATGAGTCGCAGCAAAAGCCGGGCAGAGTCATACGCCAAGCGACATGGCATTCCGCGTTTCTACACCGATGCCCAAGCCCTGATTAACGACAAGGAGGTCAACGCCATCTACATCGCCACCCCACCCTCGTCCCATGCCACTTACGCCATCATGGCCATGCGGGCCGACAAACCTTGCTACGTGGAGAAACCCTTGGCCCGCAGTTACGAGGAGTGTGTGCGTGTGAACCGCATTTCAAAGTTGACGGGCATTCCCTGCTACGTGGCCTACTACCGTCGCTACCTGCCATATTTTAATAAGGTAAAGGAACTGGCATTCTCAGGGAAAATCGGTCGTCTGCTTACCGTCCAGGTGCAGTTCCATGTGCCGCCGCGTTCCCTCGATAGCGCCAGCGGTGCCGATATGCCTTGGCGTTTGCAACCCGAAGTGGCCGGCGGCGGTGGTTACTTTTACGACTTGGCCAGCCATCAGCTCGACTTGCTTCAGTATATGTTCGGCGTCATCATCGAGGCCGAGGGATTCTGCTGCAACA
>CAJONZ010000103.1 GCA_905236065.1 uncultured Bacteroidaceae bacterium
GTGCTCGCTACGCTCGTACCCTCGGTTACGGAGCGGTGACCGCGTTGCGGTCTTGTTGGTGGTATCTTTGCGGATAGTCATAAAAAATTATAAGAAGCTATGCCACAACGTATTTTTTTATAATTTTCAAAATAATTTTTCTATAATTTTGAGCAAGGCGACCCCATGACAACGAATGGAACCTGTAAAAAAATGTTAAGTTGTCCGAAGGAAATGCCGTGGGCTGTTTTGGTTTGTGGCAAAAGGCTGTACCTTTGCCGGAGAAAAAAATGAATGGTTTATGAAAAAGCTGATATTGATGTTGGCGCTGCTGCTGACGGCAGGATATGCCGAGGGCGCAGAGAAGAGTTACGCAGAGAAGTTGAAGGCGTTGATAGGACGTGTGGAGGAACGCTGCGATGTAGATCCGGACAGTTTTCGCAGGGATGTCGGACTGTTGGAGTCTGAACTGAAAGAGACGGACAGGATGCCCAAGGGGCAGGCTGCGACCTACCGGGCGATTCTGCACGGTGTGTTGGCCACGGCCTACTGGGAGATGCGGAACAGCCACATCACGGAGTTCGACGAGGAGACACAGACGGCCTACACCCAGAAGAGCCGCGAGCACCTGGGCCACGTGCTGGACGACATGGAAACGTTGGCAGGGGAACGGAGCGACGACTATGTGCCTGTCGTCACCCAGGGCGAAGGCAGCCGATATGAGGGTCACAACATGCTGGCCGTGATGCTGAGGTTTGTGGAAGACCACTGGTACATCTGCCAGGAACCGAGGAGCCTGTATGCGGTTGCGTCGGGGAAGATGGACGAACTGAAGATGCTCAGGGCAAAGGCAAGGGCTGTGTTCCGTCGGAACGGCGACACAGGCAACGACACGATGTTGCGACTGAGGGAGCTGGAAGACGAGGCGCGTAACACGCCGGAGGAGCGGCAGGCATATTGCCGCAAGCTGGAGGCGTTAGGCGACAGCACCGTGGATGTCGAGGCTGGAAAGTTGGTAAGGAACGCGCTCGACCGGGAAGTGTGCAGCATCATGCAAGCCAACGTGCGCGTTCAGGTCGATGAAAATGTCCTTGCCGGCAAGTCCTTCGGCCTGAAGGTCATGGCCGAGAATGCCACGGAGGCGACGCTGCGGGTGCTCGGCTATCACGGAAGGAAGAAGAACGGAGAGTTGCGCACGGACGGAAAACTCCTTGCCACCCGCCATTACCGACTGAGCGATGCGGAGCGCATTGCCGAGGGAAGGAAGGTCTATTGGGCTGTCAGGGACTCGGCAAGGGATTCGCTGACGTTGGAGCCCGGACGATATGTGCTGTCGCTGAAAGGTGCGGGGGAGACAGAGAACACGGAGCTGCGGGTGACCTCGCTTCATCACGTCGTTTTCCGCTTGCCCGACAACCAGGCACACGCCTTTGTGCTCGACCGCATCACAGGACGGCCCTTGAGCGGCATCACCGTCCGCCTGGGCCACGGAAGGAACCCGGAAAAGTATGCCACCCTCGTCACCAACAAGCAGGGGGAGGTGGTGTTCGATGCCAAGGCATACACCAACATTCAGGCCATCCGGGACGCGGGGCAACTGAACACTGCCGCCGAAGATGGCACGGAGCCTTCGTACCTCTATTCCTCCGACTATCGCCCGACCGACCGCAAGACCACGCAGGCCGGACTGTTCACCGACCGAGGCATCTACCGTCCCGGACAAGCCGTCCATGTCTCGGCCACCCTGTACTCGCTATGGGGCAATGAAACCGAAGTAGTCAGGGAGGGAAAATACATCGTCGCACTGCTCAATCCCGACGGCGAGGAAATCATGAGCGAGACGGTCTCGCCCAACACCTTGGGCAGCGTGTCGTGCCAGTTCACCCTCCCGGAGAAGTGCAAGTTGGGCAGTTACCAACTGACGCTGAAAAGGGAGGCCGACCGAGGCAAGCGGTGGAACTACCTGAAGAGCTGCACGGTGCGGGTGGAGGAGTATAAACGCCCCACGTATGATTTCACGTTCCAGAAAGACACGACGCAATATGCGTTGGACGACAGCATCCGTGCCGTAGCCGTGGCAGAGACCTTCTCCGGCGTACCCGTACAACAGGCGAAAGTGAGTTACACCATCGAGACAAGCCGGCAGCACCGATGGTTCTGGAGCGGGACACCGTGGCAAACTCTCGGCGCGGAGACGGTGGAAACCGACGATGCGGGACAGCTGACCGTCCCCTTCCGTCCGTCGGCTTTCGAGGGCATCAGGGACTTGGCCGACAATGCCGTCGAAGGCGAACGGCTGTTGATACGCATTTCGGCCACCATCACCGACCAGGCTGGCGAAAGCCATCAAGCCGTCGTCAGCTATACGATTCCGCTGAAGGCAAGGAAGGAAACACCCGCCGAGAAACCCGAACCGCTGAAGGTATCGAAGAAGGAGGTGCATCCGGGCGAAAGCCTCGAAATCACCTACACCCCCGAAGACCCCGACGCATACGTGTTCTACTATGCCCTGGCCAACGGCAAGGTCATTGACCAGTCCGTGGAAGTGGTAAAGAAGACCCTGCGCAAGAAGCTGCGTTGCAAGAAGGAATGGGGCGACGGAGTCAGCATCAACGTCTTCTATGTGAAGGACGGAAAGACCCACAGCGAACAGAAAACCGTCAGCATTCCGAAACCCGACAAGAAACTGCAACTGACGTGGCACACGTTCCGCGACCACCTCGTGCCCGGACAGCAAGAGGCCTGGACACTCAGCGTAGCCGACAAGGATGGCAAGGCCGTGGGCGGGGCCGAACTGCTGGCCGCCCTGTACGATGCCTCGCTCGACGAACTGAGTCCGTTCGGGTGGACCTTCAGCATCCCCTTCTCCACCTACATCAGCCACCTGCCACTGACGCATTCCCATCCCACCTATTCCACCACGCTCCACCTCGTCCACATGGACGACGTGAAGAACCTGATGCCAACCTCGTTCGACGAACTCGCAGGCTTCATGGCCATCCGCTACTATGGCGGTAGCCGCATCCGTGACATGAAAATGCTCAAGGTACGCTCCGCCGCCATGCCGTTGGCCGCCAACGGAGCCGTGGAAGAGACGATGCTTGCATCTGTGGCTGCGGACAACGCAGCCGAAGCCGTTGAGACGGAGCAGGGTGCCGAAGCAACAGACAGCCCCTCGCCCCTCGCTTCCCCATCCAAATCCCTGCGCACCAACCTGCAAGAGACGGCCTTCTTCCATCCCCACCTGACCACCGACGCGGACGGAAAGGCCACCATCCGCTTCACCCTGCCCGAAAGCCTGACGGAATGGAAATTCCAAGGCTTCGTCCACACCGACGACATGCACTACGGACTGATGACCGCCACCGCCGTCACGAACAAAGACTTCATGGTGCAGCCGCAACTGCCGCGCTTCCTTCGGACAGCCGACGAGGCAACCTTGCAAACCCGCATCTTCAACCAGGCAGACACCATCGTCAGCGGCACAGTCACCCTGCGACTGCTCCTGGCACGTGACGAGACGACCCTCGTCCACACCCAGTCGCAACCCTTCAGCGCAGGGAAGGCACAGACCGCCATCGCCACTTTCCAGATTCCCCGAGGGACGCTCACCGAAGACGTCATTTGCGAAATCGTTGCCAGCAACGACGTTTGCTCCGACGGAGAGCGCAACCTCCTGCCCGTGCTCTCCACCAAGGAAGCCGTGACCGAGAACATCCCCTTCTATCTCATCGATGCAGGCAGCAAGCAGGTGGATCTCTCCACATTATATAATAATAACAGTCCCACGGCCACCGACCGCACCCTGACCATTGGCTACACCGACAACCCCGCCATCGACGTCTTCCACGCCCTCCGGGCCTTGCAACTGCCAAGCCACGAGAATGCCCCCGGCTACGCCGCCGCACTCTACTCCAACCGTGTCCTGCTTTCGCTCTGCGACCGACTCACCCCCGCCAGCGACAGCATCATCCAGCACTTCGACCGCAACGCCGCCCGCCTACACGCAGAGGAAGCCATGAGCCACCTCCGCGAACTGCAACGCACCGACGGCGCCTGGAGCTGGTTCAAGGGCATGGACGGCAGCCCCTACATCACACTGGCCGTGGCCGAACACCTCCACAAGCTGCTTGGCTACCTGCAACGCTTCAACCTCTTCGGCCAGAACGAAGTGGAAGCCATGCTCAACCGCGCCCTGAACTACCTCGACCACTACGAGCAGGAAGTCTATGAACGTCGGCTCAAAGACAAACAGACCCTGCAACCCAGTGACTTCGACCTCCGCTACATGGCCATCTGCACCCCACAGAACCACGGCTCCCAGGCCGCCATGCTCACCGCCTACCTCGATGCCCTCTCCAAGAAGCAAACCACCCAGCGCCTCACGATCTACGGCATGGCCCAAGGAGCCTGCATCCTCCGCAAGTTCAACCGCACAGCGGAGGCAGGGAAACTGACCTCCGGCGTTCGCCACTACCTCGTCCATAAGCCCGGTCTCGGCACCTACTTCGCCACCGACCGAGCCTACTACTCATGGCAAGACTACCGCATCCCCACCCACCTGGCCGCCATGCGCTGCCTCAGCCTTGCCGACGCAAAAGCCGACGAACTGCCTGAAATGCAACGTTGGCTCCTGCGCCAGAAACAGACACAAGTGTGGCAGAATCCGCTCAACGCCATCGACGTGGCCGACCTCCTGCTCACCCATTTCAAGGAGGAAACCCTGCGACAGCCCGACGTGCCCACCATGCGGCTCGACGCACAGGCCGTCACCTTCCCCCAGACGGCCAACCACCTGACCTACGAACATCGAAACGAAGTCACCAACGCCACCACCCCCAAAACCCTCACCGTCGAGAAACATTCTCCCGGCATCTCCTGGGGATACATCCGTGGCACCTTCCTCGAAGAAGCCGAAGCCCTCGGCAACTACACCAGCGGCGAACTCTCCATCGAGCGCAAACTCTACGTAAAGCAGGGAGACGAATGGCAGGAACTGGAAACAAATAGCGGGAAACTGAGCCCAGGCACCATCCTCCGCGTCCGCCACATCATCCACGCCGACCGCGACATGGACTTCGTCAGCCTCACCTCACGCCATGCTGCCTGCATGGAACCCCTGCACACCCGTTCCGGCCACCAGTGGATGGGACGACGCAGCTGCTACCTGGAGTTGCACGACACTGAAACCACCCTCTTCTTCGACCACTTCCGCCGAGGCACCACCACCCTCGACCTCGACTACTACATCACCCGCACCGGCCAATACCAATCCGGCATCGCCACCGTCCAGTGCGAATACGCCCCCGAATTTGGCGGCTACACAAAAACCTACAAATTGAATATACAAACCGACAAACAACCCAGCCCCTCATTTTAAGCCCTCCCATGTATCTTCTCATCGACATAGGCAACACAGCAGCCAAACTGGCCGTCAGCGACGGCAGCACCTTGCTCCATACCATGCACGTCAACGCCCCCTGGGCCGACACCTTCAGTTATATCCAGCAAAACTATCCCATCCACCGATGCGCCGTCTCCACCGTCGCCGCCGAAGACAAAGCATTGAAACAGGCACTGGCCTCGCAGCCCTTCCCCACTCTGTGGCTCACCGCCGAGACACCCTGCCCCCTGCGGAACATTCCCCACGGCTACGGAGCCGACCGTCTGGCCGCCGACATTGGTGCCTGGGCACAGACCCCCAGCCACCCCCTGCTCGTCATCGACGCCGGCACCTGCATCACCTACGACCTCTTCAACCATCAGGGCGAACTCCTTGGCGGCATCATCTCCCCCGGCATCCAGCTCCGCCTGAAAGCCATGCATGAGCACACCGCCCTCCTCCCCCTCTTCGAGGCTGAGACTTCCACCCCCCTCATCGGCTTCAACACCAAAGACAGCATGATGTCCAGCGCCATCCACGGCACCCGCTACGAGCTGGAAGGCTACATCCGCACGTTCCTTGCCCAGTACCCCCACCTGAAAGTCTATCTCACAGGCGGCAACACCTTCCAACTCTCCCCCGACCTGGCCAGCCACGTCACCCACGATCCCCACCTCCTTTTCCGTGGGCTCCAGTACCTGCTTGCCTCCACAGACCAAGAACACATAGCCGTCGCCCGATAAACAGGCGACGACAAAAATTGGCGGCTGAGGCATCAAAGCCACAGCCGCCAACCAATTCTTTCGTAGGGGAACACGCCCCCATTATGTCAACTGCGGAGGAGCCAAGCGGCCAGTTTTTCGGCGCAGCGTTCGCCGTCGATGCCGGCGGAGACGATGCCGCCAGCATAGCCTGCGCCTTCGCCGCAGGGGAAGAGTCCTTGCAAGCGGATGTGTTGCAGGGTGTCGCGGTCGCGGAGGATGCGGACGGGGGCAGAAGTGCGGGTCTCCACGCCTATCATGACGGCCTCGTTGGTGAGAAAGCCGTGGGAAGTCTTTCCGAAGTGGCGGAAGGCTTGTTGCAGGCGGGTGGTGACGAAGCTTGGCATCCAAAAATGAATGGGGGTGGAGATGAGTCCGGGGGTGTAGGATGTGTCGGGCAGGTCGAAGCTGCCTTTGCCGTTGACAAAATGGGCCATGCGCTGGGCGGGTGCGGTCTGCCGACGGCCTGCTTGCAACCAAGCGGTGTATTCCAGGCGTTCCTGAAATTCAAGCATGGACAGGGCACCGCCCTTTGTGTCGATGCCGGGAACGGGGGGCAGTTCGAGCAGGGAACGGTCGGAGAGGTCGGAGACGTGGAGTTCGACGACCATGCCGGAGTTGCTCCAGGGGGAATTGCGCTGCGAGTTGCTCATGCCGTTGACGACCACTTGCCCGGGGCCGCTGGCAGCGGGAACCACCGTGCCGCCGGGACACATGCAGAAGCTATAGACACCGCGCCCCTCGACTTGCGTGACAAAGGAGTATTCGGCAGCGGGCAGATAGTCGCCGCGCCCTTCACGGCGGTGATACTGAATTTGGTCTATCAGGTGGCTGGGGTGTTCAAGGCGCACACCGACAGCCAAGTCCTTGGCTTCAATTTCGATGCCTTCAGCGTGGAGGTAGCGATAGACGTCGCGGGCGCTGTGGCCCGTGGCCAGAATGACGGGGCCGAGGAAGGTCTGCCCGCCGCAGACGATTCCCTCCACCTGGTCTTGACGGATGAGCAGGGTGTCCATCCTGGTCTGGAAATGCACTTCGCCACCGCAACGGATAATGGTTTCGCGCATGGCTTCGATGATGCCGGGCAGTTTGTCGGTGCCGAGGTGGGGGTGGGCATCGGAGAGGATGTCAGTGGAGGCGCCGTGCTGGCAGAAGACGTTGAGAATTTTCTCGACGTTGCCACGTTTCTTGCTGCGGGTGTAGAGTTTGCCATCGGAGAAGGCCCCTGCCCCACCTTCGCCAAAGGAGTAGTTGGATTCGGGGTCGATGGTGTGGGTGCGGCTGATTTGGGCGATGTCCTTGCGGCGTTCGTGTACGCTCTTGCCACGCTCGACGACGATGGGGCGGATGCCCAACTCGATGAGTCGCAGGGCGGCAAAGAGTCCACCGGGGCCGGCACCCACGACGATGGCCTGCGGACGGCCTTCGACGTTGGGGTAGTCGGTGTGGACGTAAGCGTCGTCCGTAGGCGTTTCGTCAAGATAGACTCGCACTTTCAGGTTGACGTAGATGGTGCGTTGGCGGGCATCCACGCTGCGTTTCAGTATGCGGATGGCAGTGATGCTGGCAGGGTTGAGGGCGTACTCCTGCGAGAGGTATTGGCGGATGGCCTGTTCGCTTGCGGCCTGTGCAGGCTGTAGGCGGAGTTGCAGTTCGTTCGTCATATCGTGTTGAAATTTTTCTCCAAAGTTAGCAACATTTTATGAGATTTTGTTTACCTTTGCGCAAATAAATGCTTGTTTCATGGAAAACTATATCGTTTCGGCGCGTAAGTACCGCCCCATGACGTTCGACACGGTCGTGGGCCAGTCGGCTTTGACAACGACGCTGAAGAATGCCATCAGGAACGGAAAGTTGGCTCATGCCTACCTGTTCTGTGGGCCGAGGGGTGTGGGCAAGACTACGTGTGCCCGCATTTTTGCCAAGACCATCAACTGCCTCAGTCCGCGTGAAAACGGAGAGGCTTGCAACGAGTGTGAGTCGTGCCGTGCCTTCAACGAGCAACGCTCGTACAATATTCATGAGTTGGATGCGGCCTCGAACAATTCGGTGGATGACATCCGCCAGTTGATCGAGCAGGTGCGCATCCCGCCGCAGATTGGCAAGTACAAGGTGTTCATCATCGACGAGGTACACATGCTTTCGACGCAGGCGTTCAATGCTTTCCTGAAGACGTTGGAGGAGCCGCCGCGCCATGCCATCTTCATTCTGGCCACGACGGAGAAACACAAACTGTTGGCCACCATCCTGAGCCGTTGCCAGATTTACGATTTCAACCGCATGTCCGTGGATGACATTGTGGCTCACTTGGCCAACGTGGCAGCGAAGGAGGGTGTCACCTGCGAGCCTGCGGCCCTGAACGTGATTGCCCAGAAGGCCGACGGCGGTATGCGCGACGCACTGTCCATTTTCGACCAGGTGGCCAGTTTCTGCCAAGGAAACATTACGTACCAGCAGACGATTCAGAACCTGAACGTGCTGGACAGCGACTACTATTTCCGCCTGACGGACTACTTCCTGGCCTGTGGAAACGGCGACCCGAAGGCACCGAAGGTGGAGCCGTCTGTCGTCTCCGAGAACATTACGAACTGCATCCTGACGCTGAATGAAATCCTGCAAAAAGGGTTCGACGGGCAGCACTTCATCAACGGACTGGCCAGCCACCTGCGCAACCTGTTGGTGAGCCGTGACGCCCAGACGGTGAAACTCATCGAGGCGAGCGACGACATCCGCCAACGCTATCAGCAGCAGGCGCAAAAAACAACGCCGCGTTTCCTGTACAATGCCATGCGGCTGTGCAACGACTGTGACTTGCAGTACAAGCAGAGCCAGAACAAGCGGCTGCTGGTGGAGCTGACCCTCATCGAGGTAGCCCAGACGGCGCAGGGCGAAGACATTCCGGGTTCGGGGCGTAGCCCTAAGAAGAAGATAAAACCCATATTCGTAGCAGCGGTGCCTCAGGCTGCCGCCACTACCGCAGCTCCGGCTGCCACAAAACTGCAAAGTCCCTATACTCCACAAAGCGCACCCCTTCGCCCTATGGGAAATGGGGGGACCGAGGGGAGAGGGGGCACTCCTACGGGAACTGTACGCCGCATCGGAAAGTCCTTTTCCATTCGTCAGTCCAACATGCCCACGGCAAAGGTGGCGGAAGAGAAAGTCGGCACAGCCGTCGTCACCGCCACGGAGCGATTGCCACGCAATGCCTCTTCCATCCTGATTGCCTGGAAAGAGTTCACAGAGCAACTGCCACAGGACGAGGCGGCCATGGCACAACGGATGAGGGGCATCGAGCCTATCCTGACCGAAGACACAAACACGTTTGAGGTGATTGCCAACAATGCGCTGGTGGAACAGGAGCTCAACCACATTTCCCAACGCATTGAACAATACATCAACCAACGCATTGAGGGCGGGAATCTCGGCATGAGCATTCGTCTGAGAAAGGCGACGGACAAGAAACTGGTATATGACAGCCGAGAGCAGTTTCAAATCATGTGCAAGGAAAATGAAGCATTGCTCAAGTTGCAAGAGGCATTCGGACTGGAACTGGTGTAAACTCTATCCCTAAGAGGAGGGAGCTGGAAGATGTCCGAAGGAAAGAAAGAAAGACTTACCAAACTTTAATAACTTCTAACTTAACTACTTATTACTATGGCACAGAGATTTATTCTCAACGAAGTTTCGTACTTCGGCGCTGGGGCTCGCAAGGAGCTTCCAGAAGTGATTAACCGCATGGGATTCAAGAAAGCCCTCGTCTGCAGCGACAAGGGACTCATCAAAGTGGGTACGACCAAGATGGTGACCGACGTGCTGGATGCCGTGGGCTTCCTTTACGAGATTTATAGCGAAATCAAGCCCAACCCCACCGTGACGAATGTGAAGCAGGGTGTGGAAGCGTTCAAGCAGAGTGGTGCCGACTGCATCATCGCCATTGGCGGCGGCTCGTCGATGGACACGGCCAAGGGTATTGGTATCGTGAGCAACAACCCGGAATTCTCGGATGTCGTTTCGCTGGAAGGCGTTGCTCCGACGAAGAAGAAGTCAGTGCCCATCATTGCCCTGCCGACCACGGCTGGAACGGGTGCCGAGGTAACCATCAACTATGTCATCATTGACGAGGAGCGTCAGGCTAAGATGGTCTGCGTCGATCCGAACGACATCCCCGTCGTGGCCATCGTTGACCCCGAACTGATGTACACCCTGCCCAAGGGACTGACGGCGGCAACGGGTATGGATGCGCTGACTCACGCCATCGAGGGCTACATCACAAAGGGTGCATGGGTGATGAGCGACATGTACGAATTGCAAGCCATCAAGATGATTGCGGAGAATCTGCCATTGGCCGTTGAGGAACCCACCAACCCCGTGGGCCGTGAGGGCATGGCACTGGCTCAGTACATTGCCGCACAGGCATTCTCGAACGTGGGTCTCGGCCTGGTTCACGGCATGGCACATCCGATGGGTTCGCTCCACGACATTCCACACGGTGTGGCCAACGCGCTGCTGTTGCCTCGCATCATGGAGTTCAACATGCCGAAGTGTGTGGAGAAGTATGGCGTCATTGCACAGGCCATGGGCGTTGACACCACGGGCATGAGTAAGGAACAGGCTGCCCAGGCTGCCGTTGACGCCGTGAAGGCTCTCTCCATCCGCGTTGGCATTCCACAGCACCTGAGCGACCTGAACATCACCGAGGCCGACATCCCAGCCTTGGCAGCACAGGCCATCGCCGACGTCTGCACACCTGGCAACCCACGCGACGTGACCGAGGCCGAAATCATCGAACTCTACAAGAGCGTATTGTAAACACGTACCATTCACCATGTACGATTTGAAGTGAAAATCAAATTATTCTTCTTGTTTCTCATCCTCAGCACTATCGTCCAGGCCCAGACTTGGACGGTAGAGGCTGAGGATGCTGCTTCTTCCGTAACCTGGAAAGGCAGCGAAGCAGACATTGTTGCACCGAAAGGACTGACCCTCTGGTGCAACGAACGAATGACGGGCAACACCGTCATCGAATACGAAGCACAAATCACAAAAGACAAACACTTTCTCGACCCACAGGGAAACCCACGCATTTCCGACCTCAACTGCTTCTGGATGGCCGACCGCATGTTGGGGAAACAAGGCGCAAATTTCGTGGAGCATTACGCCCTGAAGACTTACTACATGGGCTACGGCGGGAATTGGAACACCACCACCCGCTTCCGCCGCTACACGGGCGACAAGCGGGGCATCGACTCTGCGCAGTACCGCCCTATCATTCTGAAAGAATACACCGACGGGCCACACTTGTTGAAGCCCAACCATTGGTACAGGATTCGGCTGGAACAAATCGACGGTCGTGTCCGTTATTTCATCGACGGCCAGTGCCTGGTCGATTACCTCGACCCACAACCCTTGACACAGGGGTATTTCGGTTTCCGCACCACGCTTTCCCACGCCCGACTACGCAACTTCCGCTATACATGCAGCAACCCTGACGAGCAACCCGTCGTACTCCGTTGGATAGGCGACAAAGGCAGCGGGCCGGTCACCTTCGGCGTACCCTTCGACAAGGGGGAAGTGTCTGAAGCCGCCTTCACCTTGAAGACAGACAAAGGCATTCTCTTGCCCCTTGACACCTGGCGACTGGCCTCCTGGCCCGACGGCAGTGCGAAGTGGCAAGCTTTCACGACGCTTGTGCCCGAAGGCTGCGACTCGGTGCTCCTCACCAAAAAGGCATCTACGCCCATGACAATGGTGCCAGTCCTGCCCAGGGAGGATTTTCCGCCCTTCCATGTCACGCTGAACGGGGAGTTGTGTCCCGTCCTTTCCCACGAAGTGGAGGCGAAAGGCAACATCCGCGAAGTGCATAAATACACGGGCAAGAACTTCATCATCCGCACCTACCAGTATGCCGGCTCAAAGGAAATGAAGCTCATCCACACCCTGCTGGTCGATAGCGCCCTGAACAAGCAAGGGCTGCACGAACTCAGCATCCACTTCAAGGTGCCTATGCATGGCCATGCCTACGAGCGCTTTGTGGATTTCGGAGGAAGAAGCCTGTCCGTCCAACCCCTTATTGCCCGCCGCCCCATCCACCTCGACCGCATGGACTCCATCACGCGGAAGATGCTGGCCAACATCGCCCAGTGGGACGACTTCCGCCTGTCACAACTCTCGCCCAACGGATTCAGCATCCGCAAGCGGGCCACGCATGAGTCGCCGTGGATTGGCACAATCGAGGGGAAGCGGTCGCAGGGCAGGGTCGTCCTGGGCGACAGCACCTCGCAAACCTCCTTCCGCCTCAAGGACTTTTGGCAAAGCTATCCCTCCACCCTGTTGGTGAGCGGCATGAGAGGCGACGCGGCCACGGTGACCATCAGCCTCTACTCGCCCGAAGCGGAGCCCTACAGCTTTGCCCACTACGACACCGTTGCCCACACGCTGGAAGCAGCCTACGAAGATGTGCAGCCCGGACTGAGTACGGCTTGGGGTATTGGACGGACAAGCGAAATCACCCTCATGTACAATGTACCAGATGCTGGATACAATTTGCTGGGTCAGTTGGCCTGCACCCCCGAATACCTGCACAGGAAACGCGCCTTCGGCATTTGGAGCCTTCCGACGACAGAGACTTCGCGTGACAGCCTCATCGAAAACTCGCTGAACAGGCTCATGGACTTCTACGAGCAGGAGATTGAACGTCACGGCTGGTACGGCTACTTCAACTACGGCGACGTGATGCACGCCTACGACTCCTCCCGCGACGAGTGGCGCTACGACGTTGGCGGTTTTGCCTGGGACAACACCGAACTGGGTACGCCCGCCATGCTCTGGTACCAATTCCTGCGCACAGGCAATCCGAAGGTTTTCCGCATGGCCGAAGCCATGACCCGCCACTGTAGCGAGGTCGATACCTACCACCTCGGCCCCCACGCCGGACTGGGCAGCCGCCACAATGTGACCCACTGGGGCTGCGGTGCCAAGGAAGCCCGCATCAGCGAAGCCTGGTGGAACCGTTTCTACTATTATCTCACAGCCGACGAACGCATGGGCGACATCCTGCATGAGGTGTGCGATGCCGACACATTATTATATACGCTCGACCCCATGCGGTTGGCCCAGCCCCGCTCACTCTATCCCTGCACGGCTCCAGCACGTTTGCGCCTCGGTCCCGACTGGCTGGGCTACGTCAGCAACTGGTTCACGGAATGGGAACGGACTGGACAGAGCCTCGCCAAAATCCTTGCCGGCATGAACTCCATCGCCGCCTTTCCCCACGGATTCTTCGAAGGGCCAAAGGCATTGGGCTACGACCCCGCCACGGGCATCATCACTAACGAATGTGACAGCAGCATCCAGAATACCAACCACCTGCTCACCATCATGGGGGGCTTCGAGTTGATGAACGAACTGCAACAGAGCATCGACCACCCCGCCTTCTTTGCGCAATGGCTCAACCACTGCGCCGTCTATAAGCAGAAGGCATGGGAATTGAGCAAGAACAAATTTCTCATTCCCCGGCTGTCTGCATACGCCGCCTGGCGATTGGGTGACGAAAAGCTGAAGGCACAAGCCTGGAGCGACTTGCTCAACCACATCCCCACCCCAGGCCAATCCGCCACTTTCTGGACCAACGATGCTGCCACCTGGACGCTTGATGCCATCTTCCTGAAAGAAGTAATCCGATAGACTCACGTTCTCTTTCAACACAAAATAAATCTTCATTCCAAAGATGAAAACCATCGTAGCTATAGACTCGTTCAAGGGCTGTCTGACATCGCGGGAGGCGAACCAAGCTGCCGCAGAGGGAATCCTGAAAAGATTTCCAGAAGCGACGGTCGTACAGATTCCCGTCAGTGACGGCGGTGAAGGATGGCTGGAGGCTTTTCGGGCGGCTCTTGGTGGTGAAATCGTGGATGTTTGCGTAAAAGACCCACTGATGCGGCCCATCGTGGCACAATATCTCGTCAAAGAGGGTACGGCGGTGATAGAAATCGCAAAAGCCAGCGGACTGACGCTCCTAAAACAAGCGGAGCGCAATCCGATGCGGGCGACAAGTTACGGCACAGGTCAGCTTATCGTTGATGCCGTGCGCCGCGACTGCAAGAACATCATCGTGGGCCTTGGCGGCAGTGCCACCAGCGACTGCGGCATGGGTATGCTTCGCGCCCTCATTGACGGCTTCGCCAAGGGGGGCCGTTGGAATGACATTCGTGCCCTTGAGGGAGTCCACTTCACCATTGCTACCGATGTCACCAATCCGCTGTGTGGAGAAAATGGTGCCGCCCACGTCTTTGCTCCTCAGAAGGGTGCCACGCCGGAGATGGTGCTTGCGCTCGATACCCGTGCCAAACGGCTCGCAGAAGTTTCAGCCCGCCATTTTGGCTACGACCGTCAGGACAGGCCTGGAGCAGGAGCCGCAGGAGGGTTGGGCTACGCCTTCCTGCAATACATGGATGCAGCGTGTCATTCAGGCATTGACCTCTTGTTGGATGCCGTACATTTTGACGAACAGCTAAAAGGCACCGACCTCCTCATCACGGGTGAAGGCGCTGCCGACCGCCAGACGCTGATGGGGAAGTTGCCCTTCGGCATTCTCCAGCGGGCAAAGGCCCACGGCGTGCCTGTCATGTTGATAGCCGGGCGTGTGGCCGACCGCGACGCCCTGCTTGCTGCAGGTTTCTCACGTGTGGAATGCATCAATCCGCCTGGCCTCCCGATAGAGGAAGCCATGAAACCAAAGACAGCCACGGAGAACATCATCACCGTGACTTCTCAAATTCCAACCAATAACACAAAACAATCAAAATGAAAAGACAAATCCATTAATATTAGTATATGAAAGACTTCAAGTTTTATGCGCCGACCGAAGTAGTGTTCGGCAAGGAATCGGAGGAGCAAGTGGCTGCTCTCATAAAAAAATACGGTGGCACCAAGGTTCTCGTTCATTATGGCGGCAAGAGCGCCGAGCGTTCAGGCTTGCTTGACAAGATTTGCGGATTGCTCACAGAAGGCGGCATTCCGTTCGTAAAACTCGGCGGCGTAGTGCCCAACCCTCGTCTGTCGCTGACCCAGCAGGGCATCGAACTTTGCCGCCGCGAGGGTATCGACTTCATCCTCGCTGTCGGTGGCGGCAGTGTGATTGACTCGTCAAAATGTATCGGCTACGGTGTGCCTTACGAAGGCAATGTCTGGGACTTCTATCTCGGCAAGGCAAAGCCCAAGACCATGCTACCCGTGGCCTGTGTGCTCACCATCCCCGCCGCCGGCAGTGAGATGAGCGAGTCGTCGGTGATTACCAACGAGGACGGTGACGTGAAGCTGGGCTACTCAAACAACCTCTCGCGTCCGAAGTTCGCCATCATGAACCCGGAGCGCACCTTCACCCTCCCACCCTATCAGACGGCTGCCGGCGTGACCGACATGATGATGCACACGATGGAGCGCTACTTCACGAAGGATGACGACATGGACTTCACCACCGACGTGGCCGAGGCCATGTTGCGCAGCATCAAGAACGCCGTCTTTGCCGTACTGAAGAACCCAGAGGACTACCGCTACCGTGCGCAAATCATGTGGGGCGGTTCCCTGATGCACAACGGCCTGACGGGTTGCGGCGTGGAAGAAGACTGGGCAACCCACCAGCTGGAGCATGAACTCAGCGGCATGTTCGACGTCACCCATGGTGCCGGCCTCGCCGCCGTCTGGCCAAGTTGGGCTCGCTACGTGATGCACGAAAATCTCTCCCGCTTTGTCCGCTTCGCCGTCAACGTGATGGACGTACCCAACGACTTCACCGACCCCGAAGGCACGGCCTTGCGAGGCATTGAGGCCGTGGAACGCTTCTACCACGCCATCGGAATGCCCGTCAACATCTGCGAACTCATTGGCCGCTCCATCACCGATGAGGAAATCCGTGAGATGACCCGCAAGTGCAGCCGCGACAACCAGCGTACCGTCGGCGGTTTGAAAATCCTTCACCCCGCCGACATGGAAGCCATCTACAAAATGGCCAGAGGCTGAATCCGAAAAAACAGAACAGGGCAACAACAAAAAAACGCTTGGCACATTGGATGTGTCAAGCGTTTTTTGTTGCAATATGTTTGCAGAATTACTTCAGAGAGTAAGCAAATATATGAATTACAAAGGTGCGACCTCTGTCGAGGTCATGCCAAGCCTCCTTTTCCTCCTTGGCTCCGTAGCCTTTCCACAGATGTAGTCCCCCAATCCCCAAAGGGGGCATTCATCCGGATGGCATCCCTCCCCTATGGGGTGTACTTTTAGGCTGTACCCGTCAGTATGTCTATAAACTCGTTGAACAAGGAAAGTTGCCGACCTCACGGTTATTGGAAGCAACGGGCCAGCAGGCCTATTACCGCCATGTGGGCGGGATAGTAATAGTAGAAGAAC
>CAJONZ010000104.1 GCA_905236065.1 uncultured Bacteroidaceae bacterium
GCCGCGAGGGCGTCTGCGGTATGTGCTCACTCTACATCAACGGTACACCCCACGGTAAGACCGAGCGCGGAGCCACCACATGCCAGCTCTACATGCGCAAGTTCAATGAAGGCGACACCATCACCATCGAGCCTTGGCGCTCCGCTGGTTTCCCCGTCATCAAAGACTGCATGGTTGACCGCACCGCCTTCGACAAAATCATCCAGGCCGGCGGTTACACCACCGTCCGCACCGGCGCCCCACAGGATGCCAATGCTATACTCATCCCCAAGGAGGATGCCGACGAAGCCATGGACTGCGCCTCTTGCATCGGTTGTGGTGCCTGCGTCGCAGCCTGCAAGAACGGTTCTGCCATGCTCTTTGTCAGCTCGAAAGTATCCCAGCTTGCCCTCCTTCCACAGGGTCGCGTAGAGGCAGCCCGTCGTGCCAAGGCTATGGTGGCCAAGATGGACGAACTCGGCTTCGGCAACTGCACCAACACCCGTGCCTGCGAAGCCGTTTGCCCGAAGTGCGAAACCATCGCCAACATCGCCCGCCTCAACCGCGAGTTCATCAAGGCAAAACTGGCCGACTAAGCAAAGTACACATTTTTATATATGAAGAGCGCCGCAGTTTCTGTTCTGCGGCGCTCTTTGTTTGTCTGTGTCCTTTTGTTGTGCATATCGTCGTGCCACGACGACAAACCCCACGACGAGTTCTCACCGCCTCTATTTCCCCTCGCAAATCCTCCTCGCCATCTCATTCAGCTCCATGCATTGCCCCCTCCTAATCGTCATCTTCCTCCCCTCCGTCACCATCGTAATCATATACATCCGTCGTGCCATGTAGTCATTATCCACACAGCGACGCTGCATCGAGGGCTTCTTCTCCCCTGCAAATGCTTTCTGCTTTTCAAACGTTGCTCTATCCATAGGTTTCCTGCACAAATTTACAACTTTTTTTCAAACTTTATTCGTTCACATAGAAATAATCCGTATATTTGCCCTTCAGAAAACATTATCAACCCCAAGTTAAACTTCTAAAACCAACTTGCCAATGAAGTAAAAACGGAAAAAACGCTAATCGACCCATGTTGAGGCTCAGAGCTTTGCAGGTCACAAGATTTTAATTCAACCAATTATTAACTTACAGAATAGCGTTTCTGTTCATACTTATACATAGATATTGAGCTTTTGCTCTTGTTCTTTGAAGCTGAATGCCGCCAAACATTCGTCATAACAAGAACAGGTTGTCGAAAGTTCACGTCCTTAAGGCGTGGACTATTCGTGCTTGTTGTTATGAATGGTCACTTGGCGGTAACCAGGGTTTAGATAAGCATCGAACGGTTCCGCCTTTTTTATTATTATGGGCAAAAGATTTGTATTACATTCGTTGATTGTCGTAATGGCTACAGTTCTGAATGTGGGATTTATTTCATGTGGCAACGATGAAGAAAATAGTGACAATAGTTCTGGTTCTACTTATGATGTGGAAAGGCCTACTATTACTATTGATGTAAATGGTGTCACATCTACTGGTAGCAAGTTCGTTCTCATCGATGATACTAATTTCTATATCGATTACATTCAGTATTCAGTGAAACAAGGACATTTGAATGTTGTTGGTTTCGATAAAACTGGTTTTGCCGGTGAGGCTAGGTTTTACTCTGTTGTAACCTATAAAGGCAATGCTTACGAAGTTTTGGAAATAGAGGCAAAAGCTTTTGACCATTCTGAAAACCTGACGTCTATCATTATTCCCAAAGGGATTAAGATAATTCACGAAAGTTCTTTTGAGGATTGCCATAATCTCACCTCTGTTTCAATATCGGAAAGTGTAGAGACCATTCACACAAGAGCCTTTCATGGATGTAGGAAACTAACCGATGTTCATTGTAAGCGGCAGATTCCTCCAACAGTGTCAGGCTCTAGTACGAATGGTGGGCCAATTGAATATTTAACGAATAGTGAAGTTTACTTAGACGCAACGCTGTATATACCCCAAGGTTCGCTTAATGCTTATAAAGAAAAGAATGGTTGGAAGGATTTTGGATATATAGTGGAAGAATAGCTGAGAGATAGGGCTTTTACGTTTGGTTCAGGGGCATTGGGGCCATCTCTGAGATACCAGCTCACTCGACAATCCTAACTCTATAAACGACTTTTTAAGTCTGACTAATTATATAAGGAAGGGGCATCGCAGAAAAATCTGGGGTGCTCTTTTGTTTGTGTGGCAGAATTGCCGTACTTTTGTACCATGAAATACGGAGTGATAGGTACGGGTGCCATTGGCGGGTATTACGGCGCCAAGTTGGCACGGGCAGGAAAGGACGTGCATTTCTTGCTGCATAGCGATTATGAGTTTGTCAAGGAGAATGGACTGTATGTAGATTCGGTGGATGGAAGTTTCCATCTGACGGATGTCCATGCGTATGGCGATGTCCGGGAGATGCCCCCATGCGACGTGGTATTGGTCTGCCTGAAATCGGTGCGAAACCAATTGCTGAAGGAGTTGCTGCCGCCGTTGCTGAAGCAACCATCCCCAAAGGGAGGGAATGGTACCCTGGTCGTATTGATCCAGAATGGCATCGGTCTTGAGGCTGACGTGCAGCAGATGTTTCCCGACGTGCAACTGGCTGCAGGACTGGCTTTCATTTGTTCTGCCAAGACGGAGCCTGGACGGGTGAATCATCAGTGCTACGGCTATATCAATATCGGTAACTATTCCTGCCGGCAGCAGGCTTTGATTGATTCAGTCGTGGCCGACTTCCGCGAAGCGGGTGTCGATGCCAACGAAGTGGAATACCATGAGGCCCGTTGGAAGAAAGCCGTGTGGAACATGCCTTTCAACGGAATGACCGTGGCGCTGGACACGCAGACCGACCTGCTGCTGAAGCATCCTGCCACGTTGCAGCTCATCCGCGAACAGATGCTTGAGGTCATCGAGGCGGCACAGGCTTGTGGCGTGAAGTATATTGACGAAAGTTTTGCCGACAAGATGATTGACAACACCCTGCACATGACACCCTATTCGCCCTCGATGAAACTGGATTTCGACTACCACCGCCCCATGGAAATCGACTATCTCTACACCCGTCCCATTGAGGAGGCCCGAAAGGCGGGTTTCCGCATGGCGAAGTTGGAGATGTTGGAGGCGGAGTTGAGGTTTTTGCAAGAGGAAAAGAATCGGCTGTAAAGGGATTGTCCTTACAGCCGATTCTTTGTCTATTTCGTAGCTTTGAGCGGAACGGTTTCCAAGAAAGTCTTGAGTTTGCCGACGGCGATGGCCCGTTGGCTGATTTGGTTTTTCATGTCGATGCCCAGTTCCTGATAGGTTTTGTCTTGCCCTTGGGGGATGAAGACGCTGTCGTAGAAGAAGGTGTCGGAGGGGTTGCCGTAGGGTTCCTTGGCAATGGTGCCTTCCAGGATGCCGTCGAAGGTATGGGTGTCGCACTTGGCGGGGTCGTCGTAGTCGCCCGTGATGAAGGCGACGACGGTGTGGAGCTCTGCGGTGCGGTCTTTGCCTTCCAGGTCGTGCAGCAGCTTTTCGATGTTGGCCTTGGGGTCGTAGTCGGTAGGTTTCTGCACTTTCTTGTTTTGTGAGTGCAGGATGCGGAACATTTCCTGGGAAACTTCCTCGTTATATACCTCCATCGTGGGCAGCGAGGCGGTCTCGGCAGGGGGGAGCGGGTTGCTTACGGCACCGTAGGTGGATGAGTAGATGCCTGGCAGTCCGTCGAGAGCCTTGCATTCCAAGGCTGTGTCGTCGGCGATGCAGTCGAAGCCGAAGTAGCGCTTCACGAAGCGGGCTTTCAGCAGGGCATTGCCCTGGATGGTGCCTGCCCGTTCAGGGATGTCTATGTAGCAGCCGATGTCCGCCAGGGAACGGATTTCGTATTTCTCTCCCATGATGGCGCGTACTTCTGCCAGTTTGTGCTGGCTGTTGCTGGCAAACACGAGGATGCGTTTGCCTTTCTGCTTCTTGCTTTCCGAAACCTTGATTTTGTCGAAGCCTTCTCCCCAGACGCCGCCGGCATTGCTCATGCTGACGAAGGCGTAGGGGTCGATGGATTTGATGAGGCGCAGCATGGTGGTCTGTTCCCGTTTGCGGACGATGCTCAACAGCACCTTGCGTTCGGTGTGGGTGTACCAGCCTTCGCCGTCGAGTACGGTCACGCCTCGGTGCGACTGGGTGATGGCGTTGGCGATGGGTTCGGGATTGCGTGAGAAGATGAGGAATTGCACGGACTGGTGTCGTCGGTTCATGCAGTAGTCGAGCGTGAAGGAACAGATGAAGAGCATGACGTAGCCGTAGATGACGCGGAACCAGTCATGGAAGATGAAGTAACAGGAGGAGATGATGACGAGGTCGCAGAACATCAGCACGGTGCCCAGCGTCATGTTCTTGTATTTGTTGACGATGGCGGCAACGATGTCGGTTCCGCCCGTTGAACCGTTATGTTCGAAGCAGAAGGTGAGGCCGATACCTTCAGTGATGGCTCCCAGCACACAGGCCATGAAGTGCGCCTCGGGCCCCATGAGCTTTGGCAGGATATAGTGGCCGACATTGTCGGGGTCGGGCACTTCCACGATGCGTTGCAGGAGCCACAGGAAGAGGGTCATGGAGAATACGCCGTAGATGGTTTTGAGGCAGAACTTGAAGCCGAGTATCTTGACAGCCGCAATCAACAGGCAGAGGTTGATGATGATGTAGGTGTTCTGTATCTCAAAGCCCGTGGCGTAGAAGATGATGGCAGAGACGCCGGAAACGCCGCCGGAGGTCAGGCCGTAGGGCAGCATGAAGACAGTAACGCCTACGGCATAGATGAATATGCCGAAGGCGATGAGGATGTAGTCCTTGATTTCTTGAAGGATGTGCTCTTTGGCCACCATTGCAATTTGACAATTTTAGTCCCAACCCCCAAAAAGGGGGCTGGGAACAATTTTGATTGCTTTATTTCTTCAACACGACGTTTATCATCTTGCCGGGCACCACAATGACTTTGGCCACAGTGAAGCCTTCCATCCACTTGGCTGACTGCGGGTCGGCCAGTGCGGCTTTTTCTGCCTCGGCGGGCGTGATGTTGGCGGAAAATTCCATGGGGAAGCGAGCCTTGCCGTTGAAGGCGACCATCATCTTCACGGAGTCTTCCTTCAGGTAGTCTTCATTGAAGGCTGGCCATGGTGCGTCGCAAACGGTGGTCTCGTGGCCCAGCATCTGCCAAAGCTCCTCGGCGAGGTGTGGACAGAACGGGGCCAGCAGTACGACCAGCGGCTCCTTCACGGCGCGTGAAGTTGATTTCAGCTTGGTGAGTTCGTTGAGGCAAACCATGAAGGCGGCGACGGAGGTGTTGTAGGAGAACTGCTCGATGTCGCCCGTCACCTTCTTGATGAGTGTGTGCAGGACTTTCAGCTCTTCCTTGCTCGGAGCGTTGTCCGTGGCAACCACTTGGTCGTCCTTGCCGACGAAGAAGTTCCAAAGTTTCTTCAGGAAACGGTGGCAGCCGTCGATGCCGTTGGTGTCCCAAGGCTTGCTCTGCTCCACGGGGCCGAGGAACATTTCGTAGAGGCGCAGAGTGTCGGCACCGAATTTCTCAACAATCATGTCGGGGTTAACCACGTTGAACATTGACTTTGACATCTTTTCCACGGCCCATCCGCAGATGTACTTGCCCTCGTCGTTGAGGATGAACTCGGCGTTGTTGTATTCAGGACGCCATTGCTTGAATGCCTCCACGTCCAGCACGTCGGCGCTGACGATGTTGACATCCACGTGGATAGGCGTAACGTCGTAGCCGGCTTTCTTGTCGAAGCTGACGAACGTGTTTGTGTCCTTGATGCGATAGACAAAGTTGCTTCGGCCCTGAATCATGCCCTGGTTAATCAGTTTCTGGAAAGGCTCCTCCTTCACGGACACACCTAAGTCGAATAGGAACTTGTTCCAGAAGCGGGCGTAAATCAGGTGGCCCGTAGCGTGCTCCGTACCTCCCACGTAGAGGTCAACGTTCTGCCAGTAGTTTGCAGCCTCTGGCGAGAGCAGTGCCTGGTTGTTGTGTGGATCCATGTAGCGGAGGTAGTATGCCGAACTGCCGGCAAAGCCTGGCATGGTGTAGAGTTCTATCGGGAAAATAGTCTGGTTATCAATCTTGCTGTTTTCCACAATCTTCCGGTTGACTTCGTCCCAAGCCCAGACCGTGGCGTTGCCCAGTGGCGGCTCACCCGTTTCGGTGGGCCGGAACTTCTCGACCTCTGGCAGCTCAATCGGCAGGCACTCCTCGGGAATCATCGTCGGGATGCCATTCTTATAATAGACGGGGAACGGCTCGCCCCAGTAGCGCTGGCGGGAGAAAATGGCATCGCGCAGACGGTAGTTCACCTTCACGCGGCCAATCTTATGCTCCTTCACATACACCTTTGTGGCAGCGATGGCTTCCTTCACGGTCAGTCCGTTCAGGCTGAAGTCGATGTATGGCGTGACACCTGCACGGGGGGAGTTGGTCACGATGCCTTCCTTTGCGTCGTAGCTTTCCTCGCTGATGTCCGCACCCTCAATCAGTGGAATGATGGGCAGGCCGAAGTGCTTGGCAAAGGCATAGTCGCGGCTGTCGTGAGCCGGCACCGCCATGATGGCACCCGTGCCGTAGCCTGCTAGGACATATTCGCTGACCCAGATGGGGTTTTTCTCTCCAGTGAACGGATTGATGGCATACGAGCCTGTGAATACGCCCGTTATCTTGTGGTCAATCATGCGTTCGCGCTCCGTGCGTCCCTTCACATATTTTACATAGTCTTCCACGGCCTGACGCTGTTCCGGGGTCGTCACCTTCTGCACAAGGTCGCTCTCTGGTGCCAACACCATGAATGTCACGCCGAACATCGTGTCCGCACGGGTGGTGAAGATGGTGAACGTCTCGTCCGTCCCGGCAATCTGGAACTCTACCTCGGCACCCTCGCTGCGGCCAATCCAGTTCTTCTGGGTCTCCTTGATGGAGTCGCTCCACTGGATGGTCTCCAGGCCGTCGAGCAGACGCTGGGCGTATGCACTGACACGCAGACACCACTGGCGCATCTTCTTCTGTTCCACGGGGAAGCCGCCGCGCACACTCACGCCGTCAACCACCTCGTCGTTGGCCAGCACGGTGCCCAGGCCGGCACACCAGTTGACCATCATCTCGCTCAGGAAGGCGATGCGGTAGTTCATCAGCGTGTCGCTTTTCTCCTGCTCGTTCATGGCCTTCCATTCCTCTGCCGTGAAGTCGAGCTGTTCGCTCTGGGCTACGTCCAGGTTGGCGGAACCCTGCTGCTCAAAATGGGCAATCAGCTTGTCGATGGGCTGTGCCTTCTGCGTCTCGTTGCAGAAGTAGGAATTGAACATCTTCTGGAATGCCCACTGTGTCCAGTGATAGTAAGCTGGGTCGCAGGTGCGTACCTCGCGGTCCCAGTCAAAGCAGAAACCAATCTTGTCTAACTGCTCACGGTAGCGGTTGATGTTGGCCACGGTCGTCACTTCCGGGTGCTGTCCAGTCTGGATGGCATATTGCTCGGCGGGCAGTCCGTAAGCGTCGTAGCCCATAGGATTCAGCACGTTATAGCCCTGCAAACGTTTTGCGCGGGCATAGATGTCACTGGCGATGTATCCCAGTGGGTGGCCCACATGGAGTCCTGCACCCGAAGGGTAGGGGAACATGTTGAGCACGTAGAATTTGGGTTTTGCGGGGTTCTCTGTGGTCTTATAGGTCTGGTTCTCTGCCCAGCGCTTCTGCCACTTCTGTTCGATTGCTTTAAAATTATATTCCATCAGTTGTTGGTTTTATCTTCTTTTTGAGGCGCAAAGTTACGATATTTTGGACGATTGGCAAAAAAAATGGTGACATTTCAAAGCCGAAGCCTTAAAACGTCACCCTCTATTATTTAACTAAAACCTTTTTTCTTTTTGGGTGCTCTGTTGCCAGAGCCCTCAGTGCCTTTTTATTTCAAAATAGAAATATTGGCTGCGATTGCTGCAACTGCTACAAGAACTGCAGCGATAATAGTCATTGTTGCCATGATACAATCTCCTTTCTTTTTAAAATGAATATTTAATAGGGCCCGAATTTTCTTTTTTTTATTTCAAAATTGAAATGTTGGCTGCGATTGCTGCAACTGCTACGAGTACTGCAGCGATAATTGTCATTGTTGCCATAATACAGTCTCCTTTCTTTTTTAATTCGTATTTAAACGAGTGCAACTTTTACCTTTCTTATTGAGTATGCAACTCTTTGCTTTCTTTTTCATTCGTTTTCAAGTTTCAACTCTCGGGTGCTAGGTTTTCACCCGCAGCCCTTGAGTTTCCGCTTTACTAAAATTTTCATCCTGCTCAATCTTCTACTTTTACCTTTTTGTGCTAATCCTACTGAAAGAACCAATCTTTATTAACCTTATTAACTAACCTATGAAAAAACAATCTTTACTAACCTTTAACTAACCTATGAAATCTATCCTTATCAATCCTTATCAATCTTCTTTTACCTTTGTCATCCAAACGCTGAGGTTTTCTGACCGCTGTGGGTTGTTTTGTTGCCCCTTTGTTTTTTTGACGCTGCAAAGTTACGGCGGTTTCATGGACCCACAAACTTTTTACAAGAAAAAATGCAGTTTTTTCTAATTTTTATGATTTAAATCAATAATTGTGCGGGCAAACAATCGAAAAACAGCCTTCTGTGTGCCCGCACAACGCTCGAAAAGCCACTTTTTAAAGGGTTTTGCGCTTCCGCCCCTTTTTTGTCCTCAAAATGCCCCTTTCTCTGTCCACCTGCCCCGCACTCTTTATAATATAATAATGTATATAGGGCTACTTTTTTGTCTATCCTCTTCCTGGGTGCCAAGAAAAACCCGCTCATAATTTTGGCAGGGAAACCTTTTAATCCGTACCTTTGCACCCAGAAACCACGAATTTCCAATGAAAATCGCTGAAATAGACTTAGGCCCTCGTCCCGTCATGTTGGCACCGATGGAGGATGTCACCGACCAGGCTTTCCGAATGCTCTGCAAGGAGTTCGGTGCCTCAATGGTCTATTCCGAGTTCGTCAGTGCCGATGCCTTGATTCGGAACGTGAACCGCTCGTTAGAGAAAATCAAGGTCGATGACCGCGAACGCCCCGTCGCCATTCAGATTTATGGCCGCGACGTGGAGAGCATGGTCGAAGCTGCCCGCATGGTGGAGAGCCATGCCCATCCCGACCTGCTCGACCTCAACTTCGGCTGTCCCGTCAAGAAGGTGGCAGGCAAGGGTGCGGGCAGCGGTATGCTGCGCACCCCGCAGTTGATGCTCGGCATCACCCGTGCCGTGGCGAAAGCCGTCAGCCTGCCCGTCACGGTGAAGACACGCCTGGGCTGGGACGTGCCCACCATGATGGACGCACGGACCTTCCTGCCCGATGCCCCAGCGGGTCGTCCCTACATCGTTGAGCTGGCCGAGCGGCTGCAAGACTGTGGCATTCAGGCACTCACCATCCACGGGCGCACCCGTTCGCAGATGTACCAGGGTGAAGCCGACTGGACGCTCATCGGGGCTGTGAAGGACAATCCCCGCATGACTATCCCCATCATCGGCAACGGCGACATCACCACTGCCGAGCAGTGCCTTGCAGCCTTTGAGCAATATGGTGTGGACGGTGTGATGATTGGCCGCGCCACCTTCGGCCAACCGTGGCTCTTCAAGGACATCCGCACCTTCCTCGACACAGGCCACCACGACGACACCCTCACCCTCGATTGGAAATTCCAGGTGCTTCGCCGGCAAGTGGAGCAATCCGTGGCCTACTGCCTGCGCGAGGACAACGCCCTGAAAGAACGCAAGCGCACCGAACTGGGCGGCATCCTCCACGTGCGCCGTCACCTTGCTAACTCCCCTCTTTTCAAGGGCATCCCCAATTTCCGTGAGACCCGCATCAAGATTCTCCGTGCCACGACGCAGGAAGAGCTCTTCGCCCTCCTGGACGAGGCAAAGGAAAGGATTGCGGAGTCCCATACTCCTTTTCTTGCTTGATGCCAAGGCTCGTCTCCGGCCTTTCTTTATAACCCTTTCCATTTCAATGCTTTTTTGTTGCTGAAATCACGCAGAACTCTTTTCGTCAGTAGAGTACTGCGTGAAATCGAATAGGGTTCTGCGTCATCTCCGATAGAGTTCAGCGTGAAAATTCATACGAATCATACGGACACAGGAGCAGAAAAATCCCCGGACTTCCAACTTGGGCACCGACTAAGAAATCGATCTGCAGTGCGCTTGGGGAAGGCGGGGAATAAACTGTTTTTTAGCCCGAAAGCAAAATTTGCGACAAATATACAACTTTGCCATGAATGTGCAAAAAAAGTAAGCATTTTTTTTGAGTTTTTACGTTTTTAAGTTTTTGCGTTCGTATGTTTGGAGTTTTTAAGTCTCTACGTTTCTCGGTTCGTGAATTTCTTCGTAATTTTGCAGCCCAAAACCGAATGCGTACATGGTGACAAAAAGATTTTTCACGGGACTGTTCCTTTGCTTGTTGGTTTTCAATGCCAGCCATGCACAACTGATGGCAGACGAACAGATGGACAGGGAGATGACGGGAGACCCCATCTTTTCCCACGCCATGTATTACACGGGAATGGTGGAGGACAATGGTGAGATGATTCCCAGCTTTATGTTCTCCGATGTGTATGTGTTCAACAAGCTGGTTTTCAAAAACACGCGACAGGCGAAGAAGTACTACAAGATTGCCTACAACATCAAAAAGGTCTATCCCATAGCGGTGGAGATTCAGAAAACAGTGAACAAGACGATTGCTCACATTGATTCGCTACCGACGAAGAAGGAGAAGGATGCTTTCATCAAGCAAGCGGAGAAGGACCTGAAGAAGGAATACTACCCGAAGTTGAAGAAACTGACCTTCTCGCAAGGAAAATTGCTCATCAAGCTGGTGGACCGCCAATGCGACATGACAAGCTATCAGCTGATTAAGACATACATGGGTGGCTTCAAGGCTGGATTCTACAATGCGTTCGCCAGCCTTTTCGGGGCGAGCCTGAAAAAGGAATATGACCCGGAATGCGACGACCGCCTGACAGAACGCGCCATCCTGCTGATTGAGAGCGGACAATTATAACTACAAATTTTCATTCCCTTGCGTAAACTGAAAGTAACAGAGATGGGCCGAATGAACCCAGAGGAGTTCAAGGCTGCGGAGAAGATGCCGCTGGTTGTTGTGCTGGACGACGTCCGCTCCATGTACAACGTGGGAAGCGTGTTTCGCACGGCAGATGCCTTCCGGGTAGAAGCCATTTATCTATGTGGGATTACGGCCCAGCCGCCGCATCCAGAGATTCACAAGACGGCACTGGGGGCGGAGGACACGGTGACGTGGAAGCATTTCCAAAGTACGCAGGAGGCAGTGGAATCGCTGAGGAAGGATGGCTGCCACGTGTTTGCCATCGAGCAGTGCGAAGGCTCGACGATGCTGCAAGATTTGTATTTGGAGGCAGGGAAACGCTATGCCATCGTGCTGGGAAACGAGGTGAAAGGGGTGAAGCAGGAGGTCATCGACGGGAGCGACGGCTGTTTGGAAATCCCGCAATTCGGCACCAAGCATTCGCTGAATGTTTCGACCACGGCTGGAATCGTCATCTGGGAATTTGCAAAACAAATGATAATATAAACAAGGCGTTTCGTGCGCAAAATGTCGTTGTTTGTTGGGTTTTTTGATACAAAAACACAAATAGCGTCCTATTTATTTTGTCTTTCTGTAAACTTTTCGGAACTTTGCAACGGTTTTGAAAGAAACGATACAATCAATTCAATAAGGTGGAATAGGAAATTCGGGGTTTCACAACAAAACATTGTGCGACAGCGGATTTCGTCTTTCGGCTTTTGTAAATACATATTTATTATATGGCAGAAACATTGGAAGTAAAGGAACTGGCCGAAGTGGCCGTTCGTTTTTCAGGTGACTCTGGCGATGGAATGCAACTCGCTGGAAACATTTTTTCTACAGTTTCAGCTACTGTAGGTAATTCTATCAGTACTTTTCCAGACTATCCGGCAGACATCCGTGCCCCGCAAGGCTCACTGACTGGCGTCAGCGGTTTCCAGGTGCATATTGGTGCCGACACGGTCTATACTCCGGGTGATAAGTGCGACGTACTCGTTGCCATGAACGCTGCTGCGCTCAAGACTCAATACAAATATGCAAAACCGGGTGCTGCCATCATCATCGACACTGACTCTTTCCAAGCAGCAGACTTGAAGAAGGCCGCCTTTGCCACAGAGGATTATCTCGGCGAAATGGGCATTGACCCAGACCGTGTGATTGCCTGCCCTATCACCCAGATGGTGAAGGACTGTCTCGCAGACTCCGGCATGGACGTAAAGGCCATGCTCAAGTGCCGCAACATGTTTGCCTTGGGCCTTGTCTGCTGGCTTTTCGACCGCGACCTCGACATCGCTTTCAACTTCCTGAAAGAGAAATTTGCCAAGAAGCCCGGTGTGGCTGAGGCCAACATCAAGGTCATTCAGGCCGGCTACGACTACGGACACAATACCCATAGCTCCGTGGCCAATGTCTATCGCATCGAGACAAAGAACAAGGTGCCCGGTCGTTACATGGACATCACAGGCAACAAGGCAACGGCTTACGGCTTCATCGCCGCTGCGGAGAAAGCGGGCCTGAAGCTCTACTTGGGTTCCTACCCCATCACGCCTGCCACCGACGTGCTGCATGAACTTTCAAAGCACAAGTCGCTGGGCGTCACCACGGTACAGTGTGAGGACGAGATTGCCGGCTGCGCAAGTTCTGTCGGTGCCTCTTTCGCAGGAGCACTGGCCGTTACTTCCACCTCCGGCCCTGGCATTTGCCTGAAATCAGAGGCCATGAACCTGGCAGTCATCATGGAGTTGCCTTTGGTCGTTTTGGACGTTCAGCGCGGCGGTCCGGCTACGGGTCTTCCCACAAAGTCAGAGCAGACCGACCTTTTGCAGGCTTTGTTTGGCCGAAACGGTGAAAGCCCTATGCCCGTCATTGCAGCCACCTCTCCAACAGACTGCTTTGATGCAGCCTACATGGCCAGCAAGATGGCACTGGAGCACATGACTCCCGTCATTCTGATGACCGACGCCTACGTGGCCAATGGCTCTGCCGCATTCAAGTTGCCAAACTTGGCTGACTATCCTGCCATCAATCCTCCATACGTTCCAGAAGAGCTGAAAGGCAGCTGGGCACCCTACCTGCGCAACCCTGAGACGGGCGTCCGCTACTGGGCCGTGCCTGGCCGCGAAGGTTTCCAGCATATCCTCGGCGGTCTGGAGAAGGACAACAAGACGGGTGCCATCTCCACCGACCCGGAGAACCACAATTTGATGACCCACTTGCGTCAGGAGAAGATTGACAAAATCGCCGTTCCCGACCTTGAGGTGCTTGGTGACAAAGAGGATGCCGACCTGCTCATCGTGGGTTTCGGTGGCACGTACGGACACCTCCACGCTGCCATGGACGAGCTTCGCGCCCAAGGCAAGAAGGTTGCTCTGGCTCACTTCAAGTACATCAACCCGCTGCCTGCCAACACAGCCGCCGTACTGGGCAAATACAAGAAAGTGGTGGTGGCCGAGCAGAACATGGGACAATTGGCCGGCTGGCTCCGCATGAAAGTCGATAATTTCACCCCCTACCAGTTCAACGAGGTAAAGGGACAACCCTTTGTGGTGAACGAACTTGTCGCCAAATTCAATGAAATCTTAAACAAATAAACAGAAAGGACATTCACTATGGCATATACAGCTTCAGACTTTAAGAAAGGACAGCCAAGATGGTGTCCGGGTTGCGGAGACCACTTTTTCTTGGCAAGTTTACATAAGGCAATGGCAGAGATTGGCGTGGAGCCATGGAACACGGCAGTGATTTCAGGTATCGGTTGCTCCTCGCGCTTGCCACACTATATGGCTACCTACGGCATGAACACCATTCACGGACGTGCCGCAGCCATTGCAACAGGTGCAAAGGTCGTCAACCCCAACCTTGCCGTTTGGCAGGTGAGCGGTGACGGAGACGGACTCGCCATCGGTGGCAACCACTTCATCCATGCCAACCGCCGCAACATCAACCTCAACATGATTCTGCTGAACAACCGCATCTACGGACTCACCAAAGGACAGTACAGCCCGACCAGTCCACGCGGATTCGTCAGCAAATCCTCTCCTTACGGCACCGTGGAGGATCCCTTCCGTCCTGCCGAGCTCTGCTTTGGCGCACGTGGCCATTTCTTTGCCCGTGCCGTTGCCACTGACGCACCTGGCACCGTGGAGATTTTGAAGGCTGCCTACCAGCACAAAGGTGCCGCCGTGTGTGAGATTCTCCAAAACTGCGTCATCTTCAACAACGGCACCCACGACTCCGTCTATTCAAAGGAAGGCCGTGCGAAAAATGCCATCTACGTTCAGCACGGGAAACCGCTCATCTTCGGCGAGAACAACGAGTTCGGTCTCGTTCAGGAGGGTTTCGGACTCAAGGTGGTGGAAATCGGTAAGGATGGCATCACAGAGGCCGACATCCTCGTCCACGACGCACACTGTGAGGACAACACACTCCAGCTCAAGCTTGCGCTCATGGGCAACGGTGACGGTTTTCCTGTTGCCTTAGGCGTCATCCGCGACGTGGACGCTCCCACTTACGACGACTGCGTGAACGCACAGATTGAGGAAGTGAAAGCAGCTAAGAAGTACCACAACTTCGCCGAGCTGCTTGAGACCAACGATATTTGGGAGGTTAAGTAACCGCTTCCTTCCCCTATTATATATATTGTGTACAAAGGTGCAGCCTTCGGGTTGCACCTTTTTTTGTGCTCCTCATTTGCCTCCATGGAAGACAACCGCCTGTCGGGCTCCCACGCTGATGGTGCCTCCCCGATGGGTGGAAAGCCCACACGGATTTACCTTCCCGTTCTTGCAAACGACGGTGTAACGTCCTGAAGGAATGGTCACCTTCCGGGCCCGAGGGTTGGGATTCAGGATGACATAGATAATCGGCCACGTGTCACCCACGGCCTCACCATCCAGGCGGAAAGCCACCACGTTGGCAGGGGCGGAGATGAAATGAAGATGATGGCGAACCCAATCTGCGTTGCCCATGCGAAATGCCTTGTGCTCCATGCGCAGTTGAATCAGGCCCCGGTAATACAGGAAAAGCTCTGGGTAGCGCTGCAGGTTTTCCCAGTTGATTTGGTTCACTGCGTCGGGTGACCGATAAGCATTGCGCACCCGCTTCTTGTCCCGAAACACTTCCTCGCCGGCATAAAGGAACGGGATGCCCTGCCCCAGCAGGACAGGCGTCTGCGCCAATTGGTCGAGCCTGACGAGGGTCTCTGCTGGAGTATTGGGGAACGAAATACGCAGACGGTCGGCCAGGCACAAGTCGTCGTGGCAACTGACGTATGACACGTACTGCGAAGGTTGTTCCGCCCACGGCTCTTGGCAGTAATTTACCGCCGACATGTTGATTTGCGGATGGCTGATGCCTCCGACAATACCAAACTTCACGGTCTCCGCATAGCCCGGACGTCCCGCCAACCACGCCGATGCCCGGTCGTCGGAGAAATCGCCACGAATGGCATCGCGCATATCGTTCCCGAAGGCACTGATGCCAGGCATCTGACGGACAGCCTGTTTCGTGGCAAGCAGATGATAGTCCAGCGCACAGTCGCCCGCACTCCAGCCTTCGCCATACATCGTGATGCTTGGGTCGATGCCGTCCAGTGCTTTTCGGATAGCTTTCATGGTCTCCACGTCGTGGACACCCATCAAGTCGAAGCGGAAACCGTCAACGTGATACTCCTTCACCCAATAGCACACGCTTTCAATCATATATTGCCGCATCAGCGGACGCTCACTCGCCGTCTCATTCCCACAGCCCGAGCCGTTGCTAAGCTGCTCTGTACCAGGCGTCTTACGGAAATAATAATCAGGATAGGTGCGTTGGAAGTTACTGTCCTCCGTGTCCGCACAATGGTTATAGACAACGTCCATAATCACCCGAATGCCTGCCGTGTGCAGGGCCATGACCATCTGCTTGAACTCCCTGATTCGCACTTCCGGGCGACAGGCATCCGTACTGTACGAACCTTCAGGCACATTGTAGTTCTGTGGGTCGTAGCCCCAATTGTATTGCGCCCATTCGGAGTGCGCCTCATCGATCGAGGAAAAGTCAAACACGGGCTGTAGCTGCACGGCGTTGATGCCCAGCGATTTCAGGTAGAAAATGGCTCCAGGCTCCGTCAATGCAAGATATTTGCCTTTGTGCAGGGAATGCCCAGAAGGATGAACCGAGAAATCCCTCAAATGCAGTTCATAGACCACCAAGTCGCACGGATTTTCAACCGACGGACGTACATCCTGCTCCCAGCCCGGCGGACAGGTCTGCTTCAGGTCAATGATGGCTGCCCGCAGTCCGTTGACCCCCACCGCCTTGGCAAACGTGCCGGGACACTCGCCCATGCCCCGTCCCTCTGCACCCTTCGGAAACACTTCGAACGTGTAGAACCGCCCCAGCATGTCACCACTGACATAGCTCGTCCAACGTTCATGGTCGATCCTGAAAAGCGAAAGGGTGTGCAGCGGGTGTTCCGCCGTCGCCGAGGCATAGATGCGTACAAGTACCCCGCCGGCATCGTCGGGGGCATTCAACGTGAAAACAGTCTGCTGCGGACTGTACTCCATTTCATTGAAACGGGGCATCGGGAACAAAAGGTTTCGGTGAAAAACTAAAAAAGGAACGTGAGTTCACACGTTCCTCATGTCTAATCCTGTTTCGCAAAGCGATGTTACTTAGGCTGTTTGCCAATGTAGGCGAGAATACCGCCATCGACATAGAGCACATGGCCGTTCACGGCGTCGCTGGCCTTCGATGCCAGGAACACGGCTGGGCCACCCAGTTCCGACGGGTCGAGCCAACGTCCGGCAGGAGTTTTTGCGCAGATGAACGAATCGAACGGATGGCGGCTGCCGTCAGGCTGACGCTCACGAAGCGGAGCTGTCTGCGGTGTGGCAATGTAGCCCGGGCCGATGCCGTTACACTGGATGTTATACTCGCCATACTCCGAACAGATGTTGCGGGTCAGCATCTTCAGACCGCCCTTTGCAGCGGCGTAGGCGCTGACAGTCTCACGACCCAACTCTGACATCATTGAGCAGATATTGATAATCTTGCCTTCCTTGCGCTCCATCATTTCCGGCAACACGGCTGCGGCACAGATGTAAGGTGCAACCAGGTCAATGTCAATCACCTGCTGGAACTCTGCACGCTTCATTTCGTGCATCGGAATACGCTTAATGATGCCGGCATTGTTCACAAGGATGTCAATCTGGCCAACCTCCTCATGAATCTTCTCCACCAGTGCCTTCACGCCCACCTCGTCGGTCACGTCGCAGACATAGCCCTTCACGTTCGTGATGCCGGCCTCCTTATAGTTGTCAAGACCGCGCTGCAAGGCAGCCTCGTTGATGTCGTTGAAGATGATGTTCTTCGCACCAGCCTGTACAAAAGCCTTGGCAATGTTGAAACCAATACCGTAAGACGCACCGGTAATCCAAGCGTTCTTACCTTCCAAAGAAAAATTAGATAAGTCCATAATGCTGATTTGTTTAAGGTTTAAAAAATCATAGTCTGCCGCAAAGTTACGGAAAAAGCTTGTAACAAAGAAGTTATTTGGAAAGATTATTTTCCAAGTAGGGAATTTGGGCTAAAATAAAAGCAAGCAGGGAGGGGAATGAAGCAATCCGCCAAGGCATCGCAGTGGATGTCAATAAAAGAACTATCAGGGTTGAGTGGGGGCGGGTTTTTGTTTCCATCGGCCACTGAGCCATGGGATGCGCTCGATATGGGGGACGAGCCAAGTGCAGATGCTGAAGATGATGAGGAGCAGGAGGATGGCGAAGTCCCAGTGGCCTCGGATGCCGTGGCCGAAGGATAGATGGGTGAGGCGGTAGAGGTGGATAAGGGGGTAGTGGAGGACGAAGAAGACCATGGAGTGCTCGCCGATGAAGTTGATGACGGGGATGCGTCGCTGGGGCAAAGAGAGGAGCAGGCCAGAGAAGCCGACGAGGGCGCAGACGGTGTTAATGCCAGCTCCCCAGGGACGTTGCACCCATTTGTTGAGGCTCATGTCGTATTCGCCGTGGTACATGCGGTTGCCGACGAGGAAGAGAAGGATGAGTAACAGGGAGAAAGCGGTGAGCCAGCGGTGTGTGAGGCGCAGGGGGCCGATGTGGGCGGTGCCCCTCTCGACGCTGCCTTGCAGCATCCGCCACCAACGGCCCAGCTGAAAGAAGAAGACACCCATGAAGACGTTGTTGAGGGAAAGCCAGAGAGGGTTTCCCTGGGTGTAGAGCCAGTAACTGAGGGCGGGGAAGGTGAGCGAAAGGAGGCCGAGCAAGCGTTGAAGCCGGAGTCGGTTGGCGAGGCCGAAGAGGATGTAAGCGGTAAAGAAAGAAAAGAGGAACCAGCAGGGCGGGTTGCCCCAGAAGTGGCTGACCTGGTAGATGTGTTCCCAGTGAAGGCGGTCGAGGCTGGGGTGGAGGCGGGGCACGAAGCAGAGGAAGGAGAAGAAGATGGCGGAGCCGATGGCCCCCCAGGCGAGGTAGGGGATGAGGAGCCGTTTCACGCGGTCGGTGAAGTAAAGGCGGAGGTCGCCGACGATTCCTTTGTTGAAGTAGCCTGCCTTGAAGAAGAAGAAGGACATGAAGAAGAAGCTCCAGGCCATGAGTTTACCAAACCAGAATTCCCCACGCAGGCCGCAGGTGCTGACTACGTGGAGGAGTATCATGCGGAGGATGCAGAGTCCGCATAGGAAGTCGAAGGCGTGGTTTCTTTTCAATGCACAATTCTTCATGCATAATGCATAATTGAGAGCAAAGGTAAGGATATTTGCCGTTTCCCTTTTACCGTTTGGGCACATTTTTTACATTTCCCTTTTCCCTTTTCCTTTTTTTCCGTAATTTTGCAGGTTCAAAGCTGTAAAAATATTGGAATGGGAGACAGATTCGACTATAAATATTTATCGAAAATTGATTATCCAGCCGATTTGCGCAAGCTGACGGTGGAGGAGCTTCCACGGGTGTGCGAAGAGTTGCGCACAGACATTTTGGAGGAGCTTGCCGAGAATCCGGGGCACCTGGGCTCAAGCCTGGGTGTGGTGGAGCTGACGGTGGCTTTGCATTATGTGTTCGACACGCCGTATGACCGCATTGTCTGGGACGTGGGTCATCAGGCATACGGGCATAAGATTCTGACGGGTCGCCGTGACCGTTTCTGCACCAACCGCAAGTTGCACGGGCTGAAACCCTTCCCCTTCCCTGCGGAGAGCGAGTACGACTCGTTCTGCTGTGGTCATGCCAGCAATTCCGTCTCGGCGGCATTGGGCATGGCAGTGGCGGCTAGGCTGAACAAGGAAAAGCGGAAGGTGGTGGCGGTGATTGGCGACGGTGCCATGAGCGGCGGACTGGCCTTTGAGGGCATCAACAATGCGGCTGTGATACCGAACGACATGCTCATCATCCTGAACGATAACAAGATGTCGATTGACCGCAGTGTGGGTGGTATGCGTAAGTACTTGCTGCAACTGACGACGAATTCGACGTATAACGATATCCGATACAAAATTTCCCAGAAGCTGACGAACTGGGGCATCCTGAACGAGAGCCGCCGGAAGGGACTGATTCGCTTCAACAACAGTGTGAAGTCGGTGTTGACCCGTCAGCAGAATATGTTTGAGGGCATGGACATCCGCTACTTCGGCCCGACGGACGGCCACGACGTGGTGGAGCTGGTGCGCATTCTACGCATCATCAAGGGGATGAAAGGGCCGAAGATTCTGCACATCCTGACCCGGAAGGGCAAGGGCTATGCGCCGGCGGAGAAAAATGCCACGGTGTGGCACGCCCCGGGGAAGTTCGACTTCGATTCGGGCGAGCGGTTGCAAAAGTCGAGCGACGAGCCGCAGCCTCCGAAGTTCCAGGATGTGTTTGGTGAGACCCTGTTGGAGCTGGCAAAACAGAATCCGAAGATTGTAGGCGTGACGCCTGCCATGCCGACGGGATGCTCGATGAACATCATGATGAAAGCCATGCCGGAGCGGACGTTCGACGTGGGCATTGCCGAGGGACATGCGGTGACGTTTTCGGGTGGCATGGCGAAGGACGGTCTGCTGCCGTTCTGCAATATCTACTCAAGCTTCATGCAGCGAGCCTACGACAACATTATCCACGATGCGGCCATTATGAAGCTGAACTTGGTGCTGTGTTTGGATCGTGCGGGCATCGTCGGTGAGGATGGGCCGACGCACCATGGTGCGTTTGACCTGGCTTTCTTGCGTCCGATTCCGAACCTGACAATTTGTTCGCCGCTGAACGAGGCAGAATTGCGCTGCATGATGTTTACGGCCCAGTTGCCAGACATGGGTACGTTTGTGATTCGCTATCCCCGTGGTTGCGGGTCGTTGGTGGATTGGCGCTGCCAACTGGAAAGTCTGCCTGTGGGCAAGGGACGGTGGTTGCGGCGAAGTCCGGCCACGGAAGCGGTGACCCGGCAGGAAGGTGTTTGTATCCTCACGCTGGGACCGATAGGCATGGAAGCGGCACAGGCGATAGAATTGGCGGAGGAAAGGATTGGAAGGTCGTTGCCGGTGGCTCATGCCGACATGCGTTTCCTGAAACCCCTCGACGAGGCGTTGCTGCATGAGGTGGGCAAGGGCTTCAAGCGTGTTATCACAGTGGAGGACGGCGTGGTGAGCGGCGGACTGGGTTCTGCCGTGTTGGAGTTTTTGGCCGATAACGGATATAGGGACATCGAAGTGAAACGCATTGGCATACCCGACCAGTTCGTGGAACATGGAAAGGTGCGTGAGCTTTACAAAATCTGTGGTATGGATGCGGAAAGCATTTGTCAATGCATAATTCATAATTCATAAAAGGGTTAATTCAGACAGGCTCATGAAGATAATCATTGCTGGTGCAGGTGCGGTGGGAACACACTTGGCCCGTTTGCTTTCGAAGGACAACATGGACGTGGTGCTGATGGACGAGGACGTAGAGCGTCTGAGCCATTTGAACACGTCGCTTGATATCATGACGCTGCCCAAGGCACCCACCAGTATCAATGCGCTGCGGGATGCGGGCGTCAACAAGGCGGACTTGTTCATAGCCGTGACGCCGAACGAGAGCGAGAACCTGACCTGTGCCTCCCTGGCCAAACAGCTGGGCGCAAAGCGGACGGTGGCGCGGGTGGATAATTACGAGTACATGATGCCAGAGAACCAGCAACTGTTCAAGTCCATGGGCATCGAGTCACTGATTTACCCTGAACTGCTTGCTGCGCAGGACATCGCGGCCTCGTCGAAATATAGTTGGGTGCGGCAGCTTTGGGAGTTCAACGGCGGCGACTTGGTGCTACTGAGTGTGAAGATGCACGATGCGTTCCCGATTTACGACAAGGAAATCAGGAACGAGGACAACCAGCTGGTGGGGCATACGCTGAAGGAGATAGGCATGATGCATGGTCATGCGTTCCATGTGGTGGCCATCCGTAGGCAGGGCGAAACCGTGGTTCCGTATGGCGACGAGAAAATCTTACCGCGTGATTTGGTCTTCTTCATGACGACTAGCGACGGTATCGAGCAAATCCGCCATCTGTCGGGCAAGGACAATTATCCGCAGGTGAAGCACGGTGTCATCATCGGCGGCGGAAAGTTGTCGGTGCGCACGGACTGGCTGTTGCCGGACGACATGTCGATGAAGATTGTGGAGTCGAACATGGAGCGTTGCCAACAGTTAGGTGCGTTGACAAAGCCTCGCACACTGATTATCAACGGCGAGGGCTACGATATGGATTTGCTGGCAGATGAGGGCTTCGACCATCTGGAGGCTTTCATCGCCCTGACAAGTAATGACGAGGAAAACATCCTGGCCTGTGTAGCGGCTCGCCGAAGGGGCATCCGCAAGACAATCGCACAGGTGGAGAACCTGGGATATTTCGACATGGCGACGGACTTGGATGTGGGTACGTTGATTAACAAGAAGATGATTGCTGCCAGCCACATTTATCGGATGTTGCTGAAGAGCGATGTGGATAACGTGAAGATGCTGACGGTGGCCGATGCCGACGTGGCGGAGTTTGTAGTGAAGCAGGGCTCGAAGGTGACGAAGCGGAAGGTGATGGAGCTTGGCATACCACGCGGAGTGAACCTGGGCGGCATGGTGCGGGGCGGAAAGTCGATGCTGATTGGCGGTGCGACGCAATTGCAAGCGGGTGACAAGGTGGTGGTCTTTTGCATTGGCAACACACTGCGGAAACTGGATAAATTTTTCAAATAGAAGGACATGATTAACTGGCGTCTCATCGTGAAAGTGATGGGTGCCCTGCTTTTCATTGAGGCGGGGCTGCTGTTTTTGTGCCAGGTGGTCTGTTGGATATACGGCGAGGGTGTGCAGGCTTTCACCCCACCGATTGTCTTGTCGGTCGTGCTGGGATGCACGGGATTGTACCTGGGCCGACATGCGGGGCAAAGCATGGGCCGAAAGGATGGCTACATCATTGTCTCGATGGTGTGGGTGCTTTTTGCACTGATAGGCATGTTGCCGTTCTTGTTTGAGGGAGCAGTGCCCGACGTTTCGAGTGCCTATTTTGAAACCATGTCGGGCTTTACCTCGACGGGAGCCACTATCATTGACGATTTGGACTCGATGCCCCACGGACTGCTGTTCTGGCGGAGCCTGACGCAGTGGATAGGCGGCATCGGTATCATTTTCTTCACCATTGCCATCTTGCCGGCCTTTGGTGTGGGCGAGGTGAAGCTGTTTGCTGCTGAGAGTACGGGGCCGATGCACGACAAGGTGCATCCGCGCATTTCCGTGGCGGCCAAGTGGATTGGTTCGGTGTATGTGATGATTACGGTGCTTTGCATCCTGACGCTCTGGCTATGCGGCATGGGCTGGTTTGACGCAGTGAACTACTCACTGGGCACGACGGCCACGGGCGGTTATGGTACGCACTCTGCCCTGCTGCACGATGTGTTCCATTCGCCGGCCATTGAGTATGCCATGACGTTCTTCATGTTCGTGTCGGGCGTGAATTACACCTTAATATATTATACAATTCTAAAAGGACGTTTCCGTCAGTTCTTCCAGGATTCGGAGGCGCGTATGTTCCTGTTCATCGTAGGGGCTGCTACGTTGGTCTGTACCATTACGCTGACGGTCAATCATCCGTCGCACGACGTGGAGCTGGCTTTCCGTGAGAGTGCCTTCACGGTAGTGTCGTTGCAGACGACGACGGGGTATGCCACTTGCGACTACACGCTCTGGCCGGTGCAGTTGATGCCCATCTTGCTGTTTGTCATGTTTGCGGGTGCCTGTTCGGGTAGCACCAGCGGCGGCTTCAAGTGTGTGCGCCTCAGCATCATTTACCGCATCCTGAAGAATGAGTTTACGCACATTCTGCATCCCCGGGCCATCTTGCCCGTGCGGCTGAACGGCCACGTGATGCAGCCCTCCATCGTGCAGACGCTGATAGGCTTCATCACGCTGTTTGTGGGTTCGCTGTTTGTGGGTGCGTTTATCTTGGCGCTTTTCGGTGTGGATCCTAACAATGTGCATCCGAACTTTGACTACTACGAGGCTTTCGGTATTGCCATGTCGAGCATCAGCAACGTGGGGCCGGGCATGGGATATTACGGGCCAGTGCATTCATGGGCCATCCTCAACCCGTTTGCGAAGTGGATGTGTTCGTTCCTGATGCTGATAGGCCGTCTGGAGATTTTTCCTATCATGATTCTCTTTACAAGGAGTTTTTGGAAGAAATAGAGCCATTTTCATCATTTAGTTATTTATTGTTTACTACTTAAAACATAAAAGTTATGACAAAGTTTAAAAGAATACTCCTCAAGCTTTCGGGTGAAAGTCTTGCGGGTGAACAGAAGCAGGGCATCAACGTGGAACGTCTGAACCAGTATGCCGCACAAATTAAGGAAATCGCGGCAATGGGTGTGCAGATTGGCATCGTCATTGGCGGTGGAAACATCTTTCGTGGCCTGAGCGGTGCGGGGAAAGGTTTCGACCGCGTGAAGGGCGACCAAATGGGCATGTGTGCCACTGTTATCAACTCATTGGCACTCAGTTCTGCCTTGGGAGCTATCGGACAGAAGAACCGTGTGCTTACGGCCATCCGTATGGAGCCTATCGGTGAGTTTTATACAAAATGGAAGGCAATTGAGGCGATGGAGCAAGGTGAGGTGGTCATCATGTCGGCAGGCACGGGCTCACCTTATTTCACGACAGATACAGGCTCCAGCCTGCGCGGCATTGAGATTGAAGCCGACGTGATGCTGAAAGGCACCCGCGTGGATGGCATCTATACGGCTGACCCGGAGAAAGACCCGACGGCCACGAAGTTCCACGACATTACCTACGCGGAGGTCATTGCCCGTGGACTGAAGGTTATGGACATCACAGCCACGGCGATGTGTATGCAGAACGACCTGCCCATCTATGTGTTCAACATGGATGTGCCGGGCAACCTGAAAAAAGTTATCGAAGGGGAAGAGATTGGCACCTTGGTACATAATTAAGTTATGCGGTTATGTGGCTTATGTGCTTATGCAATAACCGCTGCGCATGGATCCCGAAGTGAGGCGACCGTAAAGCCATATAACCGAAAAAAGGAAACATGAAAAATTTTTTTAAGGAAGAGATTCAAAAAGGATTGAGCAGCTGCGAGTTGCTGACACTGATTTACATTGCCTTTACCACGGTACTCATTGGCGTGTTTTGGCAGGAAATGGACAATGCCGCGACGTTGCTTGAGACTCGTGCAGCGGTCTTGGGTACGATGGTTGTGCTCTATGCACTCCATTGTTGGAAGCCTTGCCGTGCCCTTTGGCTCGTGCGGAGTATCTGGTTGCTGTTGGCACTTTCGTTCTGGTATCCTGAGACCTATCAGTTTGCCCGTCAATTGCCCTATCTTGACCACGTCTTCGCCAATGCGGACTGGACGCTCTTTGGCTGTCAGCCGTCCATCGTGTTCTCGCGGGTGGTGCCCAGTGTGTTCTGGTGCGAGGCATTTAACATGGGCTACTACAGTTACTACTTCATGATGTTTGGCGTAATGCTGTTCGTTTTTCTGCGTCGTTTTGAGCAGTCGGAGCGTTACGCCTTCATCTTTCTCGGCAGCTTTTTTCTCTATTACGTCATCTTTGAGCTTATGCCCGTGGCAGGGCCTTACTACTACTTCAAGTTCATTGGCCTGGAGGCCGCGGAGTCGGGGCACTATCCTCCCGTGGGGCACTATTTTGCCACGCACGGTGAACTGATACATGTCGAGGTGAAGGGCATATTCAGCCAGTTGGTTCACGACATTCAGGTGGCAGGCGAGAATCCCGTCGGTGCCTTTCCCAGCAGTCATGTGGGCATGGGCACCGTGACGATGCTGATAGCCTGGCACACCTGCAACCGCTGGTTGTTCTGGTGCCTGATGCCGCTCTATGTTTTGCTTTGCATCGCAACGGTCTATATCATGGCGCACTATTTGGTCGATACCCTCTGCGGTCTTCTTAGCGCCTGCCTTTTCTACGTGCTGATGGACTGGATTTATACGAAGTGTTTTCAGCGTAGATAGGGGCTTGACCATCCTCCAAGAAAAAAACGCCTTTGCAATCTTGCAAGGCGTTTTTTCTTATGAGTTGTTTCCCTCGTCGTCGTAGGTTGTGTAGAGGAAGTCGTTGTAAGGATATTTTTGTACGTGCATTTCGCGTACCTTTTTATATAGAAGTTGCCGGAAGGTGTCGATGTTCGTTTTCTTGCGGGCCGAGATGAAGAAGGTGCCAAGAATCGCTCCCTTCTCCACTTCCGTCAGCTTGATGTCGAGGTCATCGTTCACGGTGAACGTCGTCAGCGACTTGGGCTCCTGTGCCACCACCTTTGCTGGTTGCCCGCTTCCCATCTTGGCCATCCACGTCTGCATCAACTCGTCCAGCGGAATGTTTTCCTTTGTGCGGGGTGTCAGGTCGTCGGCCTCCTTCTCCACCCAGTGGTAGGCGTCAATCTTGTTGAACACAATCATCTGTGGCTTGTCCGCACAACCCAAGTCGGCCAGTGTCTTTTCCACCACCCGGATTTGCTCCTCAAAGTCGGGGTGTGAAATATCAACCACGTGCAGCAGCAAATCCGCTTCCCGCACCTCGTCCAGCGTCGATTTGAACGACTCCACGAGGTCGGTGGGCAGTTTGCGGATGAAACCGACCGTGTCGCTCAACAGGAACGGCAGGTTGTCGATGATGACCTTGCGGACGGTGGTGTCGAGCGTGGCGAAGAGTTTGTTCTCGGCAAAGATGTCGCTCTTTGAGAGCAGGTTCATCAGGGTCGATTTTCCCACGTTGGTATAGCCCACCAAGGCTACACGGATGAGGCGGCCACGGTTCTTGCGCTGCGTACTCTTCTGGGTGTCTATCTCAGCAAGGCGGGCCTTCAGCAAGGCCATTCGGTTGCGGATGATGCGTTGGTCCATTTCCAACTGGGTTTCACCGGGGCCACGGAGGCCCACGCTACCGCCTCGCTGGCGTTCCAGGTGAGTCCACAGGCGGGTGAGTCGGGGAAGCATGTAGCGATACTGCGCCAGTTCAACCTGCGTCTTTGCCGCAGCCGTCTGGGCACGCATGGCAAAGATGTCGAGGATGAGCGAGGTGCGGTCGAGAATCTTCACCTGCAAGGCTTTCTCAATGTTGCGGAGCTGCTTGGCCGAAAGTTCGTCGTCGAAGATGACCATGCCCACAGGCTGGGGCCCTTCGGCCATGTCGCCATGCTGCGTCACCTTGTAGGGATTTCCCAGTGCCACCTGTTCCTCCCAGTACTGATCGACGGCCTCCTGCTTTTCCTTGATAAACTGTGCAATCTCTTCCAGTTTGCCCGTACCGATGTAGGTGACGGCGCTGGGGCCATTCACCCGCTGGGTGTAACGGCGAATTACCTTTGCGCCGGCTGTTTCAGCCAGGAACTCCAGTTCGTCCAGGTACTCATTCGTTTTTCTCTCGTTCTGCTCAGGTGTGATGAGGCCTACGATGACAGCCGTCTCCACCTTTGCGTCGGTAATCACAAATTCTTTCAAGGGGGAATTTATTTTAGTTTATATACTAATATGATGTCAACAACTCTGATTTCTTTAGCGGAATGCCAATAGAAAATCTTGCAATGCGGATGATTGGCAAAACTTCGATAGGTCTTGTTTTTTATGACTTGCTCAACCCTGCCTATGCCGGGTGAATATTCTATCGTACTGACAGCCGATTTAATGTTTTTCGAGAATGCTACGGCAAAACTATGTCCTTTGTTTACTTCATACCAGAAAAGTTGGTCTTTGAAATGTTGAAGGGCTTTTTTGTTCCATTTTATTTTGCGTTCCATAGTGAGAAAACTTGATCAACTTCCGCATCGTCCGCAATACCACTTGCTTCCGATTCTGCCAAACGGTGCAGCAACTCTTCTTCATCCTCACATGCACATGGAGCTGGTTCACCAACCAAAAAATGATTTGATTCTATGCGCTCATACTCATCCCCATCGTAATATTTCTGTGCCAACGCCTCCGGGGTGTTCGCTTCTTCCTCTATGGAGAAGACTCCCGATTTCCGCATCAGGTCAATGAAACTGACGGCGAACGCATTATTAGAATTATAATTTACAACAAGTCTTGACATCATCCTACAACAAGATTTTTAGTTTCTCTGCAAAGGTAGGAATTTTGGAGTTAAAAGTTATAAGTTAAAAGTTAAAATTGCTTCAAGCGCGGGCGTGAGGAGTGAAAAGGCGAAAAAAGGCGCAAGGCCGGTGAGCCTTGCGCCAATCTTATAGATGTTCAGAAGTGTTTTCTTACTTTACGAAAATCTTCTTAACAACGCCGTTTGCGTACTTCACGATGTTCATGCCCTGAACGAATGAGCTAACTGGAACACCGGCAGCGGTGTAGATAGCCTCAATCTGTGGAGCGGCGGTTGCAGCATCAACAGCTTCAACCTCAGTGGCGAGGTCTTCAGCGCTGACTTCAGTACCGAAGTACCAGAGCTGGAAGTTGTCGAATACAGACCAGTCGTAAGAGAGTTGAACGCTCTTCTTCACACCGATGCGGAGTTTACCTTCTTCGCCCACGTTGATGAACGTCTGGTTGAACTCGCCCTGTGGCAGATAGTAGCCAGCCTCGAACCAGTAGTTTGCTGCTTCCATGCTGTTAGGAACAATCTCGTTCTGGCCAATGGTCTCAGTACTACCACCCAGGCCTTCCTTTACGCGGCCTACAGAGTTAGCCATGATAGGAGCCGTGCAAGTGTCCTCGCCTGCGATTGCATAGAGGCTTGCGTTGTAGGTCGGATTGTTGTCAACAACGACTGCCTTATAGTCATCAGCAGCACCACCCTGACGGTAGTAACCCTGAACGCTTACCAAATAAGTACCTGCGGGCAGACCCTTGATGTCCTGATAAGTGTCGTAGTTCATGTTGTAGCGTTCTGCGCAAGTAGAAGTCGTACCACCAGCACCGAAGCTGCTGCCTTCCCAACCAGTGAAGTCACCGATGGTGTCGAATGTAGCATTGACGATAACGCCAGAGACGTCAACAGGATTTTCAACAGTAGCATCCTTGTAGTTTGCCGGAATGGCGAGTGCAGTGATGACGGCATTCATTTCTTCAATCAATGTATTTAGTTCTTCATTGCTCATTTCGTCACTCATACCCTGCTTGTCCAGTACATCCTCAAAAGCGGTGAGAGCCTCCTCAGATGCAGTTCCCTGATATTTTTCTATTGCGGCATCCAGCGCGTCGCTTGCTTTTAGGTATGCTGCGTAGGCTTCTACGTTTGCCTTGGCTGCGTTGCTGGCCGCATTCAGAGCGTTGAGCATATCCCACAGATAGTCTGAGTCGTCACTACCGATAGCCTCTTCAGCACTCTCTACGGCTGTCGTTGCATCTCCCTGACCCTTTGCATTCATTTCGTCTGCATGATTCTCAAGGTATGCAGCCAAGTCGCCACTGAGTTTCTCGATTACTGAGCTCAGGGCCTCTGCGTTCTTAGCCATGTAAATCAGGCGGAAGTTAGCCCAAAGTACCCAGTGCTGCTGCTTGCCGTGAGAGGTGATACCAATCTTCAGCTTGCCGTCGCTGCCTACCAAACCGTAAGTCTTGTTGGTGTAGCGCTTCTCGCCTGGGAAGTAGTAAGAGTCGCCCTGGAATGCGTATGAACCGCCATCCACAGAGTTTGGAATCCAACCCTTTTCTTCTACCATGTAGTCGTATGGCCATGCACCACCTGTCTCAGTGATGTAGCAGTTCTGCTTGTCAACAGCTGCATCGTTTGGCATTGCGTCTTCGATGATGTGCATTACCGGGCTCTCAAAGTCGTTCATATAAACGTAGCAGAAAGTCTCCTCCTCGCCAGTGAACTGTGTGTTGCCTCCAGGACGCTCGAATGCCTGAACGGTGATGGCGTACAGACCTTCTGGTACACCGTCAACTTCCTGGTAGCAGTCAACTTTACCGTGATCCTGATAGCACTCCACGATGGGGAAGTCCCTTGTACCGCCGGCTACACCAGCAGCGTTCGTCCAACCCTTGAAGCCGTCCTTGAACGATGGGTTCACGAGCAGGTTCGATACGTCTGTACCCTCACCCATACCGTTCTTGATGGCATTCTCAAATTTCTCGTTCAGGTCGGCCAGTGCGTTGGTGATACCCTCTGTGTCGAGTTCACCTGCATCCAGAATCTCGTCAGCAGTTTCACCTTCCATGATGTAGTCGTTGAGGACATCCACATCGTCACCTACGAGGTCATCATGCTCGGCCATATAGGTACGGATTTCCTCCAGACGGTCAAAGAATGCCTTATAAGCGGCAATGGAAGCAATGACGTCCTCAGACTTGGCCTGCAGTTCCTGGATGCCATTCTTGATAGCGTCCTTCTCTGTTACGTCCTTCACAGACTCACAGAGTGTGTTGAACTCCTCAATACCGTCTTTGTAGTAGTAAGTTGCCTCCTCGAAGCTGCTGTTGAAGTTTTCGGAAATGCTTGCAATGGTTTCGTCGCGCCAAAGCTGGTAAGCGTCATCACCATTGCCATAGAATATCAGTGTGAAGTCGTCAACAATCGTCCAGTCGGTGTCAATCTTTGTTGTCTTTACTACACCCACGCGGAGCTTGTTGTCCTCAACTGGTACGAATACAGAAACTGTCTGACCAAAGCCTGCTTCCTTAAAGGATGTGAAGTCAGCCATGGTGTTTGGTACGTGGAGTTCACTTGAATCACCTGTAGTTGAACCTATAGTCATCGATGCGGATGCCCAAGAAGAAAGCGATGGAAGACCTACGTAGAGTGAATCCTCACCTGACCTTGCATACATCTTTGCATAGCGGAAGGTCGGGTCGTCCTTCGTGTTCCAGTCGTTGCTGATAGAGCCGGCACGATAGAAACCAACCACACTCAGTTTGTAGATACCGTTTGGAATGTCATTGCCGCCATTCACATCCTGGTAAGTGTTGAAGTTCATGCTGTAACGCTCTGCACAAGTAGAAGTGGTACCGCCCGCGCCGAAGCTGTCACCAGCCCATCCGTGGAAGTCACCAATCTTGTCGAACGTGTTGTTCTCAATCAGACCGGAAACATCCTTCGGGTCGCTTGCAGATGCCTGCGAAGCCTGGTACTCATTCACGATTTCCTTAGCGTCGGCCAGAGCCTGCTCCAGTTCCTCCTTTGTGGATTCAGTATTGTTGTACACCTGCTTTGCAGCCTGGAAGTTGAGAGATGGGAACTCTGCCTCAGCGCTTTCAAGGTATTCGCCCAGTGCCACGGCTGCGTTATACACAACAATGGCCTCAGCCCATGCTGCGTATGCCTCGGGAGAAACGAATGCCCATGTGGTGTAGGCTTCGCCCGACATCAAAGGCTGTTCCTCGTCGTCCTCGATGGTGTAGTCGAGAAGCCACAGACGAGTGTTGTCTGGTGAGCCTGCATAAATCTCGGTAGCACCGAATTTACCATTACCAGCCAGTGGGTTGGTAATTTCATACTTGTTGTCACCAAGAGCAGTGAATACCCACTGATCCCAGTTTGCACCTGCATTGTTGTCCACCCAGATAGACTGAGCGTTCTCGCAGAATGTTGCCTTCCAGGTAGATTGAGTCTCTACCGAGTCGATGATGGCCCATGTGCCCATCGGGACGGTCTTATCGTCGTCCTCATACTGAGCCGTGATTTTTACTTTGTAACCCTTTGTCTTTGAGACAGACGCACGGGTGTTCCAGTCATTGGCGCCCAAAAAGAAGCCGCCAAACTCCACGTTGTACATGTACTGTACTGTTGCGCCATCGTCAGCCATTGGCTCAAACTCAGGCACAGGCTTTGTCCACTGTGCGAACGCAGTGGTACATCCCAGTACAACGGAAGCGAGAAGAAGTAATGATTTCTTCATAACTTTTTGTAGATTTAGAGATTAGTTAAACAATATAGTTGGTTTAATATTCGTCTTTTGTGTAAACAGGTCAGTAAAAACTGATTGATAGGCTATTCGCTAATATCCTAATTTGACGCAAATTAACACAAAATTTCCGTTTCCTGCAAATATTTTCCCTTCTTTTTTAGTAAGTGGGTGGAAAAAAGTGGATTAGTAACACCCATCCTTTTCTGCTTCCGTCGTCACGCAGAACTCTTTTCGTTTGTAGAGTTCTGCGTCGTCTTCAGTAGAGTTCTGCGTGAAGTTAGATAGAGTTCAGCGTTGTAAGTGAATGATTTCTGGAGGATTGCGAGGCGTTTTTTGCTTGGAGGCTATGGGTCGCACGGATAGACGTAGGAGCTGTCGGCTTTCATGGGGATTTGGTGGGGGGAGGCGACGGCCAGTGATAGGATGCTGATTTTCACACGGGCCTGGGTGTTGAGTCCCGTGGGCTTGTAGTCGCCCAAAGCCTGGAGGATGGCGGTGGCGCAGGAGCGGGTGGTGGCTCCCGTGGTGATGACGTCATCGACGATGAGGATGTGCTTGCCGCACAGTTTTTCGGGCTTCACGCACTGAAAAACACCTTCCACATTTTCGGTGCGGAGGGCATGTGGCAGGCGGGTCTGGCTCGGATTGTCGATGATGCGGCGGACGGCATCCTTGCAGACGGAAATGCCGGTGGCCTGACGGATGCCTTGGGCCAGGTAGTGGCATTGGTTGTAGCCGCGACGCTCCTCTTTCCTCGGATGCAGGGGAATGGGAACCAACAGGTCGATGCCGTCGAAAAACAGGGATTCGCGTTTGATTTCGCGGGCCATGAGCCAGCCCAGATGGCGGGCGAGGGAAGGTTTTTCGTGGTATTTGAAGTCAAACAGGATGGGGCGGTTGTTCTCGTTGTAGAAGAAGAAGGAGGCAGCCCGCTCAATCGGGATTTTTCCCCAGTAGTTGGTCTCCAGAAAGCTGTGCGGGGCCTTGTGGTAGCCCGTGCGGGGCAGTTCCAGGTAGCACTGGAGGCAGAGGTGGTGCTCGTAGGTGTCCAAGGGCCGGCCACACACGACACAGTTGCGTGGGAAAAGAAAGTCGAGCAAGCCGCAAAGGAGTTCTTTGACGGTGCCGACCAACGTGGAGAGGTGTTTCTGGAGGTTCACACTTCGGTTTTCAGTACTTTGCTGATGGTTTCCATGCTAAAGCCACGGGAGAGGGCAAAGCGGATGAGTTTCATGTTGATTTCGTAGTCGTTCCTGCCCTTCACGGTGCGCCGCTTGTTGTCCAGGAGCTGCCGGAGGGTTTCCTGTTCGTCGTCGTCGGGAAGTTCCTGGAGGGCTTGGGCGATGGTCTCGGCATCGATGCCCTTCAGACGTAGTTCCTGCTGGATGCGGGTGCGCCCCCAGCGGTTGTAGCGGAATTTGTCGCGGACAAAGGCACCGGCATAGCGCTCCTCGTCGATGAACCCCTCGTTGAGTAAACGGCTGAGAATGCGTTCCTTGGCTTCGGCATCCTGTTCGGGGTCGGGGGAAATCTGCCAGTTGCGCATCTTGCGCTGCATGTCGGCACGGCAGTATTCAGCCACGGCGCAAAGGGCGGAGAGCTTCAGCAGGGCATCGTGCTCGGTGTATGTCTTTATGCGGTTTTGCATGGGAAAAATCAGGGTGTTTCTGCCGGCAAAGTTAGGGATTTCGATGATAAATAAAAAGTTAAAAGTTAAAAATGATGCGGCGGAATGCGTGAGAAATGATTATTTTTGCAGCACAGACAACGATTTAATACCTATATAACATGAAAACAGGAAATGTAAGGAGATGGGCGCTGCGCATGATGAGCCTTGTGCTGTGTGCAGTGACGGGGCAGGCGATGGCTGCTGACAGAGTGACAATTACGGTGCAGAACCCGGTCAAGACGGAACGGGCGTTCGAGATGGTGGAGGCTGATGCAGGACGGATTCAGGAGAAGCTGGGCGGCGGACAGCTGGTGGTGCGCGATGCCGACGGCGGCGAGGTGCCTTCGCAGCTGACGAGCGACGGCAAACTGATTTTCCAGGCAAGCGTGGGCAGCAAGGGACGGTCGGTCTATACCGTGGTGACGGGTACGCCGAAAACGTATGAGAAGCGTGTGGCCGGACGCCTGTTTACGGAGCGCGGCGACGAGTTCGGATGGGAAAACGACCACGTGGCCTACCGCATTTATGGGCATGGCGGTGCCGTGGGCTACGACTTGTTCAACAAATCGACGACGAAGCTGATGCTGGACTGGTGGTATGCCTCGGAACAGGATGCCGAGATGCGCTCGGTGAGCAAGAAACTGCATGAGCGCGGCTACCACGATCTGGCCGACCAAGTGTATAACGCCTTCTGCTATCACATCGATCATGGGCAGGGGATGGACTGCTACACGGTAGGCCCGACGCTGGGTGGCGGTGCGAATGCCTTGCTGACGGCAGAGGGTGCGCTCTGTATGCCCAAATGCTACAAAACGTATGAGATTCTGGACAACGGTCCGTTGCGCTTCCGGGTCAAACTGACTTACCCGGAGATTGATTACCAGGGGAAGAAGGTGGTGGAGACAAGGGTGATTACGCTGGATGCGGGAACGTCGTTCTGCAAGGTGCAGGTCGGCTACGAGGGCTTGACGGAGGCTGCCCCGATGGCTTCGGGCGTGGTCGTCCATAAGCAGAATCCCAGTGCATACGTGCTGAACAAGGAGGCTGGCTACCTGGGCTATGAGGATTTGGGCGACGGCAGTGTGTATAACGCAAAGTACCGTGCGGAGTTGGAGAAGCAGATGGGTCGTATCTACGTGGGTACGGTCTATGCGGAGAAATTGCAGGACGTCCGTTTCGAAGCCCGTGAGAACGGCATTGCCACCGGCCATGTGTTGGCTGTCGGCACGGTGAAACCAGCCACGCAATACACCTACTATTTTGGTACGGCTTGGGACGGGAACGCCGAGCTGGGTATCAAGTCGCTGACGGACTGGGAGGCCACCCTGAGCCGGCAGGCAGCAGTGGTGAAGTCGCCCCTGAAGGTGACGGTGAAGTAAGGGGCTCTGGAAAAAGCCACAAGAAAAAAGGAAAGGCTTCCACGGTGTGTTGGAAGCCTTTCCTGTCTTTGGTGGGAGGGGATTACCGCCCGGCGTACATGCTCTCGTAGTATTTTTCGTACTCGCCGCTGGTGATGTTGTCCATCCATGCCTCGTTTTCGAGGTACCACTTCACGGTCTTTTCGATACCTTCCTCGAACTGGAGTGAAGGCTCCCAGCCGAGTTCAGCCTGAAGCTTGCGCGAGTCGATGGCATAGCGGGCATCGTGGCCGAGACGGTCGGTGACGTAAGTGATGAGGTCGAGGTCGGCACCTTCGGGACGGCCCAGCAGGCGGTCAACGGTCTTGATGACCACCTTGATGATGTCGATGTTTTTCCACTCGTTGAATCCACCGATGTTGTAGGTCTCGGCAATCTTTCCGTTGTGGAAGATGGTGTCGATGGCCCGTGCATGGTCAACCACGTAAAGCCAGTCGCGCACGTTCTCGCCCTTGCCATAGACGGGGAGCGGCTTGCGGTGACGGATGTTGTTGATGAACAGCGGAATCAGCTTTTCAGGGAACTGATAGGGGCCGTAGTTGTTGGAGCAATTGGTCACGATGGTCGGCATTCCGTAGGTGTCGTGGAAGGCGCGTACAAAGTGGTCGCTGCTGGCCTTTGAGGCAGAGTAGGGTGAATGGGGGTTGTACTTGGTGGTCTCCAGGAAGAAGTCCGTGCCGTAGGCGGCGTGATGCTCTGCACTCGAAGCGGTAGTAGTGAAGGGAGACTCCACGCCCTCAGGATGGGTTAGTTCCAGGGCACCATAGACCTCGTCGGTGGAGATGTGGTAGAAGCGCTTGCCCTCGTAGCCTTCTGGCAGGCTTTCCCAGTAGAGCTTTGCAGCCTGAAGCAGGGAGAGTGTGCCCATGACGTTGGTACGTGCAAAGGTGAAGGGGTCCTTGATGGAGCGATCGACGTGGCTCTCGGCGGCCAGGTGGATGATTCCGTCCACTTTCTCGTCCTGTATCAGCTGATAGAAGGCATCGAAGTCGCAGATGTCCATCTTGACGAATTTGTAGTTGGGCTTGTCCTCTACGTCCTTCAAGTTGGCAAGGTTGCCCGCGTAGGTGAGTTTGTCGAGATTGATAATCTTGTAGTCAGGATATTTGTTCACGAAAAGTCTGACCACGTGGCTGCCAATGAATCCGGCTCCACCAGTAATTACGATGTTACGTTTGAATCCCATAATATAAATAATGTATAGATAATGAATAATTCGCTGTGATAAAAAGAAAAAGGGGGCTCGTCAGTTGTATGCCTCGGTGATGTCAACCATGCTTCCCTGAGCGAGAGACCGCGGCACGTTGATGATGCGTTGGTTGCTGCTTCCACGGAAACGAAGCGAAAGGTCGCGCAGGGCCAGTACGAAGGGGCTATCGACCAATACGTCAACCGATTGGAGCAGGGGAAGAAATGTCGGGCTGTCTTGCAACTCCTCCCATCGGTAGCCTGTGTAGCACCAGATGTTGAGGCCCAGCTCATTTTTGATTCGTTTCGCCAGATGTGCCACGGTCTTTGCCTGGAAGAGGGGGTCGCCCCCGGAGAATGTGACGTCGAAGCCATTGTAGCGGATGATGTCCATGAGGTCGTCTTCTTCCATTTCCTTTCCTGCATCGGCAGGCCACGATTGCGGATTCTGGCAGCCCTCGCACCGATGGTTGCAGCCTGCAAAGTAGATGGAGGTGCGCAGTCCCGGCCCATCCACCGACGTGCCTTCCGCGATGTCTATGACTTGAAGTTTCATGGCCTTAAGCTTTCAACATGGCCAGCGCCTTGTCTTCGGCGGCCTCCATCACTTCCCGTTCGCCGGGTCCCTTGTCGTTGATGCCGACCAAGTGCAGGATGCCATGGATGATGACGCGGTGCAACTCTTCTTCGTAGGTCGTTCCCTGCTGTTCGGCATTGCTGCGCACGGTGTCGAGCGAAATGAAAATGTCGCCCGAAATGGTGTCTTTGATGCCCATCGCAGCCAAATCGTCGCAGTAGTCGAACGTGATGATGTCTGTGTAGTAGTCGTGCTGTAGGTACTGCTTGTTCACTTCCAGAATCTTCGCGTCGTCGCAGAAGATGTAGGCCACGTCGCCCACTTTCTTCCCATAGCCCTGTGCCACTGCCTTAATCCAGGCACTGGTGTCCCGCTTCCTGATGGCAGGCATCCTCACGCCGTCAATGTTATATGTAATCATGCTTCCTATAGGGATTTCTGGTGAGAAATCGAAATAATTTGCAAAATTAGGATGTTTTGCGAAGAAGTCCAAGCTTTTAGCGGGTTTTCTTTAAAATCTTGCGTGTCCCTTACTTGCAAAAACGTTCTTCAAGCCTTCTTAATATTCCTGAGAAAACCGCAAACGATATATGGGGTCAACGAACATGAAGGTTCCACCTTTCTGTTCAATAATGCTTTTTTATGACTATCCGCAAAGATACCACCAACAAGACCGCAACGCGGTCACCGCTCCGTAACCGAGGGTACGAGCGTAGCGAGCAC
>CAJONZ010000105.1 GCA_905236065.1 uncultured Bacteroidaceae bacterium
AGCAAGACCGCAACGCGGTCACCGCTCCGTAACCGAGGGTACGAGCGTAGCGAGCACCCCCGGATATCAGGTGGTAGAGCGACATCGACCCTAAAAGGGTCGCCCAATGCCACTGATGGGGCACCCCTTCAGGGTGCGTCTCTCTTTGCATCCCATCCGCAGGTCGTACCGACCTACGGTTACGGAGCGGAGACGCTTTCAGCGTCCTGCTGGTACAAATCGTGGTACAATAGCGGATAGTCATATAAAAAAAATCAGGAGTGTGCCTGATGCTTAGGTTCAGACACACTCCTGAATGTCAATTTCGTCAGGATGAACGGGCTTACTTGATGAGTACCTTGACGGTCTTGCCGCTCTTCATCTTCACGATGTTCAGACCTTTCTGCATCGTGGCACGCTGTATGCCGGCTGCGGTGTAGATGGTCTCAACCTCGTCGGTTGCTGTGGCGGGTGACTCGCAAATGCCAGTGGCCTCCTCCTCGGACAATGCGCCACGGTAGAACAGCTTCACGTTGTCAACCATGCCCCATACGGTTCCACCATTTACGATGCGTGTACCAATTTCAAGGGTTCCCTCTTCGCCTACAACGGTTCTGATTCTGTAGAGGTTGCCATAGTACGTGTTGCTCTTCAGCGGCTCAACGTCTTCGTCATAGACAGATGCCTCGCCTGTTTCATTCTGACCGGCAATTACGTTCTTGTAGTCCTCGTTAGCATATACCTGCATACCCTCGGCATCGGCAAATGCACCAATCTCTAACGTGTATTTACCTGCAGGCAGGTTCGTGATGGTCTGATAGACACGGGCGTTGCCTGGGTTCCAAAGGTTCAGGTACTGTGTATCGATTACCTCGCCGTCGGCAAAGCTGGTCCAGCTGTTGCTGCCACAGGTGCCCCAACCGTCGTTCGTCCAGCCGTTTGCGCCGTCGGCGAACGATGGGTTGAAAATCTTTGAGGTGTATTCCACAGGGTTCTCTTCGCTGGCCGGATCCACAGGAATCGTCAGCTTAAACTCGATGTCGTAGAGCTCGTCCAGCAAAGTCTTCAGGTCGCTGTCTGTGCTGTTGCTGAAATCGATGCCTGCATACTTTTCCATCCATGCAGTGTATGTATCGTCAGCCTCTTGCGAGCAGGCGTCTTTGTATTCCTCGTAGATTCCCATAGCATTCTTCACTTCCGAAGTCAGCGTCTCGATGTCCCATACATAATTCTGCGCCTCGTCGTTCAGGGCCTGAAGTCGCTCGGTGACTGCGTTCACACCGTCCGTGTTCAGTGCGGCATCCTCCAGTACGGGGTCGGCCTCGTCCTGCACGAAGTCACTGAGCAAAGAGCCGTAATACGTGTTGATGAGCTCATCGTTGGACAGTTCGTCAGCCGTGTTGCAAGCCTCTACCAACTTGGCGTATGCGTTGGCATTCGTGTTGATTTTGTTCAGGATGTCCTCGTAGGCAGGGATGATGGCCAAGATTTCTTCCTTCGTCCGTACTGTGTTGACGGATGCCAATACCTGTTCGTACTCGTTAATCAGGGAGTCCATCACGGTTACGTCGTCGAACGAGGGTGCGCTCTCCAGCAGGCCGCTCAACCAGAAGCGGTATGCCTCCACGCCGCAGCCATAGTACTTCACTTCCGCATTGTCCAGGGCAACCCAGTTTGTGCCGGCCTCGTCCTGAGCGAAACCATAGAGCAATGTGCCGTCGGTCACCTCGGTGGTAGCCTGATAGACCGCTCCGGCAGCACCGCTGCCTACCGTCTTTTTGTTCTCGTTGGCAAACACATAGCCATCCTTGCTCTGTGAGTAGGCTGCCATGCTGACCACATAGATGCCATTGGGCAGTCCGCTCATTTCCTTGTAAGCCGCACCTTCCAAAGTCGCTGCCCAAATGTTGAGGGTCGTGCCTTCGAAGCCCGTCCACGAGCCATCAATCCATGTTTGCGTACCCCAGGTGGTAGCACCGATTCCGTTCACCCAGCTGTCGATGTTGTCGCAGGGGTCGGAGTCGATGGTGACGGGGGTGTCGGGGGTCACTGACTCCTCATAGTATTTCAGTACCTTGGCATACAGCGTGTTCTCTGCGGCCTGAATTTCCTCCATCGTACTGCTGGTGTTGGCATAGACGGCCTTTTCGGTATCGATGCCCGTCACGCCCATGGTCTCGGCTTCGGCAATCTGCTTGCCCAACTTGACGGCCTCTTCATAGACTTCCACGAGTGCCAGGTAGGCCGCATAGTCCGTCTGGCTGACGAAGGCCCAGGTAGGCAGGAAGGTGCCGGGTGCGTAGTCGTTGTCTTCGCCGAAATAGTCATAGATGACGCCCGTGCCGGTCTGTATGCCGTCGCGCTCGTTCCTGTAATCCGTGTAGAGGCCCATCATGTAGCCCTCCATGTCTGCATTTCCGCTCCATTCTGGGTTTGCGTCCGCACCGATGATGTTGTAGGTGTTGTTGCCCTTATCCACAAACTGGAAGAGGGTGTCGGGCTGTTCACTGTTGTCCATGTAGATGTTTCCCTGGGTGGTGATGAACATCTTGCGCCAACCGCTCTTTGCCACGGTATAGTCATAGATGAGGTAAGTCTTGCCGTCCCATTGACCGTTTTCGCCGGCTACAGTGTTGACCACGAAGCGCAGACCCGTGTCGCCGACCGTTGCATGAGTGCCCCAGTCGTTTCCTTCGGTCAGGAACTGCTTGGCTTCCGTGTTGTAGATATAGACTGTGTCGCCCGGAGTGAGAGGCTGAAAAGCGCCGCCATACACTGGCTGCGTCCATTCATCGGCAAACACTCCCGTAGAGGCTGCGAGGGCAGCCAAAAAGAGTAAACTTTTTTTCATAAATGTATTGTTATTGTGTTAAGGAATAAGTTGCTGCAAAGGTACGACTAAGTGAGCACAATGCAAAACGAAAAAGGATTTTTTTCGCTTTGCATTGTTGAACGTGAGCACGTTCTTTCCCTATATTGAAGCATGTTAATACTTGAAGGAACTGCCACCGGCAAATTCGCGGAGGAGGGACGTAGGCGGAATCTGGTCGGCAGGGACAGGGGTGAAGTAGCGGAGGAATTTGCGGAGACGGCTGGCCTCGGCGTATTCGGGGTCGCGTTCGTTGACCTGTTCGAGCACGGGCATGATTTGATTACGCATGACTCCCAACTCGTAGAGCAGGGCGGAATTGAAGGTGGCATCGGCATTCTCCTGATAAGGGGTAATCCACTTTTCCTCGCCGGTATTGACGGATGGGTTGCGATGGATGGTCTCGCGAGCCGTGAAGCCTCGGTAGTTGTAGTCGCGGAGGATGCGGCGCAGGAGCCGGATGTCGGCGGTAGGCACGTAGTTGTGCTCGTCGAGCGAAATGGCTGTGAGTGCCGAAACATAGACGCGATACTTGTCGGCTTCCTCAATCTGAATGGACATGATGGGATTGAGGGCATGGTTGCCTTCCAGGATGATGACATCGTCGGGGCCAATGCGCAGACGACGACCGTCATAGACCCGTTCGCCGATTTGGAAATCGTAGTGCGGAAGATCCACTTCCTCGCCCCGCAACAGCTGATTCATCTGTAGGTTGAAGAGCGTGGTGTCAACCGCCCCGATGCACTCGAAATCGTACTCGCCGTTGGCATCAAGAGGGGTGTCAACGCGGTTGACAAAGTAATCGTCCGTGGAAATGATATGGGGGTGCATTCCCAATGCCTGCATCTGAATGGCAAGACGCTTGGAGATGGTAGTCTTGCCAGAGGAGCTTGGACCCGCGATGAGCACAATCTTGGCACCTCGCTCCACGATGTCGTCGGCTATCTTGGCGATTTTACGTTCCTGCAAGGCTTCGCTGATATTGATAAGCTCGGTGGCACGTCCCGATTGGATGGCGGCGTTGACCTGTCCTGCGGTGCGCACACCAAGGATGTTCTGCCAACGGTGGTATTCACGGATGGCATCGAGCATTTTGTTTTGCTGGGGCATTTCGCAGAGCGTAGCAGGGTCTTGCTGTGAAGGGATGCGCAACAGAATGCCTTCGTCAAGCTGCGTGAGGTCGAACAGGTGGATTTTACCCGTGCTGTTGAGCAGGCAACTGTAGAAATAATCGATGGTGTCGCCTAACTGGTAATAGTAGGCGTAGAGATTGGTCTGGCTCTCCAGAAGCTGTGCCTTGCTTTCCATGCCTCGGTTGCGGAAGAGGCTGATGGCCTCCTCGATGGGGCACTGGATGCGATGGATGGGCATGTCGGCATCGATAATCTGCTGCATCCGTTTCTTGATGTCGCGGATGTCGGCCTCGGTGATGGTTCGCCCGATGGCAAGGTTACAGTAGTAGCCACGGCTCACGCCCGCCTCAATGAAGAGCCGACCGTCGGTGTAGAGGTCTTCCACGGCCTTGGACAAAATGAAGAAAAGGGTACGCGAATAGACCCTCATGCCCGAATGGGTATAGAGGTCAAGGAACTCAACGTCCTTTGAGTTGTAGAAGCGGTAGTTGAGTCCCTGCACCTTATTGTTGATGCGGGCGCTGACGGGACCATACTTCATTTGCAGCCCGCATAGGTCATAGACCTCATAGAGCGTACTGCCGAGGGGAACGCTGACATGTTCGCCCGTATTCTTACACCGAATGGTTATGCTGCTCATGCTTATCGCTTAATTCTTAAATTCCACACGAATCTTCTTGGTCAGTGTACGACCGTCGGTCAGACGGTATTTCACGAGATAGATGCCTGGCGTAAGGCCTGCCTTGCTGGTGCCTGCCGGACGTCCGTCCAGGGTGTAGTAGTTGACAGACTCCAGTGCGGAGGCATATTTGACAGAGGCAATGTCGGTAGCCTCGCCAAGGGTCAGTGAAACGGGATTCAGACGTGAGCCCAACACCTCGCCATTGAAGAAGAACGTCTCGTTGATGTTGGAGACAATGCCCGTCTGCGGATGGGCTGCCTTGAGGAAGATGTTCTCCAGGTTGCCGCCATAGACGGTGAGGTAGAGCGTATTGCCGATGTACTTTCCGACACCACGGCATTCGCCAGCCTCCGTGAAGGCACCGACCGCATAGTCCGTGGTCTGTTCGCCCTGCTCGTTCACGGTGGCGATGATGTTCATCACGTTCGGATAAGCACCCACCTGTGTAGTCCACGGTGAGCGGGGCTGTGAGAGGAAGCGGGCTTTCGCATGGTTGCCCGTATTGCCGGAAGCCTCAGCATAGTGGAAAGCCTTGGTCTTGGCGGACTTATAGAGATATGCCTCGCCCGGCTGGAGCGTGTTGAGCGTACCGTCCCATGCGCCACCCTCGTAAGTGGCAATGCCCGTCTGACCCACGATGATGTCGCCCTCCTCGGGTTGGGCATCAGCAAAGGCCGCACTGACAGGCTGTGCAAAAAGTTGCGGATAGCCAATCCAGTTCCAGCCCGCCTTCAGTGTGACGGCGTTGGCAGCGACATCGAAGAAAGGTGCGCCGTAGGTGTAGTCCATGTCGGCTTTCATCTTCACCTTATAACCAGCCGCAGGGGTGAGGGAGGTAAGACCGCCGACCCAGCCAAGACGCGGGTCGTTGATGTATTGCTTGGTCTGGCTCAGGAAGTTCTCGGCATTCGTCGTCAACGTGGAAACCGAAATGTCGTTGGCCAACGGATGAGAAACCCAGTTCCAGCCTTCGGCGAGTTCCAGCGTGAAACGAGAACCGGGGGCCGCCATATTGTATGGCTTCATGCCTATCAGCTCGGCGTATGGTGTGTAGAGATTCTGCTTGCCAATGGTCGGAGCCTCCATTAGATAGACGCTCTGACCACCATCGGGATAAAGTCCGACGGACTGAGTGCCTGTGTGAGCCACGTAAATTAGTGTGTCGGCCCATTTGCCCTCCTCGTCTGTGAGAATGACCTTCTCTGCATCCTCATTGCCCAGTTTGAAGGGGGCGTGAAGCTGTGATGAACCGATGCGCTTGCTGGCCCAGACAACCAAGTGCGACTTGGGCTCAATCACCGTGTTCACTTCGTCCGTGGCTGGAATCTGGTATTTTTGCGGGTTATCCAAATCATCGGAGAGATACATGCCCGCCACGTCGATGGGCGCATCGGTGGTGTTGTAAAGCTCCACCCAGTCGTCTTTCTTGAAATATTCGTTCACATAGACCGTGTTGGCGGCACTGATTTCATTCACCTTCACAGGCGTGGAGCCTGCGGCAATGAGGTCGGCATCGGATACTTTCTCCCAGACAGCCCGCAACGTGGGTGAGCCGGAGGTCGGCAGCGTGTATTCCACATCGGTCGAAACAATACCCGAACTTTCCGCATAAGTCTTCATTTTCAAGGTAGCACGCCAGTAAAGGTCGCTCGACGTGCCGGAGTTGTTGTGAAGCTCCACGGCAATGACGTTTGTGCCCGAACGGAAAAGCGAGGCATCCAGTTGCATGGTGCCGCTGTCCGGGTTGTCGTGTGCCCAGGTCGTGGAGTAGGTGCTGTAACGGACCTCGCCGGAAGACATGTTGTAACGACCAGCCTCCACACCGTTTACATAGATAATGAAACCGTCATCGGCTACCCATTCCAACACGTAGCCGTTCGTCTCCGAATAGTTGCGCACGTTGACGTTCTTGCGGAAATAGAGCGTTGACAGCGAGGTGTTCGTGGTGGTGGTCACCGTCTGGCCATAGCCCAAGGGAGCGGAGCCGCTTTTCCAGTCTGTCGTGGAATAGTTGGAGGCCTTCCAACTCTTTCCGTCAAGGCTGCCCTTGTCGTAATAATACCAAGTCGTATTATCTGCAAAAAGATTCGTCGTGCTGGTGACTGTCGGCTCGCTGTCTGACCAGCCAAGGAATTTATAGCCTGCGGGTGCCATCGCCTTTACGGTGATAGGCGTGTAGAGCGTTCCGCTGAATGAGCCAGTGGGAACCTCCATGCCGTTCAGCAGGATTTGCGCCTCGCTGATATTGCTTGAAAGGGATGCCGTGATTTTGCCGGTTGTACTCAGCTTCAGATAATTCTGCATGGCGTTTATCATCGTGTTTTGGCGGTTGGCAAAACTATTAATCAGAGAGTTGGATGTATTGTAAGGATTGACGTGGCCGCCAGTGGCCAGGAGGTTGGCGCGTTCACTGATAATCTGGTTCGTCAGTTCGGGCGTGAAGACAGAGCCTGCCACCAGACAGAACGCATCCACGAACTTCTTCTTGAACGTCGGGTTCTTAAGCATGTTCAGGAATATTGTCACAAATTTAATCTCCAGCGTAAGTTGTTTCCCTTCGATGCTCTCGTCGGTTGCGTAATTATAGCCGTACAGAGCATTGAATGTATGTGTCTGTTTATCTGCAAACTCGTTGAAAGAGTTGGAGGTGTTGAACGAGTGGTCAAGGTCGAAGAGCACGAAGTGGAATTTGCCGTCCGCCTTGCTACGGAAACCTTTCACGTTGTTCCGAGGCCAGTCGTTGTTGCCTAAGTACAGTTCGATGGCCATGTAATTGATGTATTCATCGATATCCACCAACTTGCAGATATCTGCATAAGAGGCTTCGTTTGCGGCATCCTCTGCCAGGTCATACCAAAGTTGGAAACTCTCGTCCGTGCCCGTCATTTGAACATAGCCGGAGTCGGGACCTATCTCAAACTGGTCAAGTTCCTCGCTGTCATACCCATAGTTTGCCTTGGCAAAGTGCTTGTTGTTGGGTTCGCGCATGTTCAGCACGGCGTATGCCTGACCGTTGATATAGATATGTACTGGCTTCCACGACTGGTAATCCACGTAAATACCACTGGCTTCCACCACGCCCTGAATCGAGCCGTCCTTGATGCGGCAGGAAGTGTCGTTACCGCCATTGCGAATTTGCAGGGTCTTGTGGCGGAGGAAAGGCTTGTTCTCGAAGAACTGATAATCGAGTGAATTTTGCAAATCGTAAATCTTGTTTGCTTTCAGCTTGAAGGAATGGGGCGTCCAGGCACGGCTCCAACCGCCGCACATGCTGAAGTCGCACTCTTGGCTAATCACACACTCATTGTCGGTGGTGATATATTCAAAGTTCACGGGACGATCCCACGGCATGTTCCAATTGCAAGGCGAGGATTGTCCGTTGCCGGCACGTCCGTTTTCGCTCTGTGAGAAAACGCCGTAGTCTGCGCCGTAGAGGTTGGCATTGTCCGTCACCACAGAGATAATGGGGAAAGGTTCGTTGCCATTATTATATATATATGTACGTGTAACGACCGGGCTGGGAAGCATTCCCGTCTTGAACAGGCGGAATCGGTAACAGGTGGTTCCTGTCACCCTGAAAGAGCCTGTGGCAGAAATTTTTCCGTTGGTCATCGTCGGGGTGGAACCGTCGGTCGTATAGACCAAGGTCGCCCCTGTTGGAATGGTCACGTTCACCTGCAAGGTACCCGTAAACAGTTGGGCTGGCTGACTGATGACAGGAGCCGACAACTGGGTGGTGGCAAATGTGCTGGAGGCGTTGCTGCGCTCCGGGGTAGGCTCTGCCGTAGTGCCCCACGTTGCTCCGCCATCCGTTGTCCGCGCCCATGATGTACGGCCAATGGCCTGGGGATAAGTCTGCTGTGCAATAATCCGCTCGCCGTCGGAAATGATAATCATGCCACCCTCTGGATTCAGACTACCGTCAATTTGGCGGTAGCTTTCCCACTTGAAAACCTCAAAGTGGTCGAAATTCAGCAACGCAAAACCACCGGGAGGAATGGCGCCGTAGCCATCAATCAGACGATATTTCTTCAGATTGGCAGGGTCGTCCGTCACGTAGAGTCCGCCCAGCGAGACACCCTTTCCCGTCGGGTTGTAAAGCTCCACCCATGAGCCATAGTTCCACGAAGGGTCAAGATACACGTCTATGTTGGAGGCCATAATCTCATTGATAATGACATTGGCGGCTGTCGGATCGTTGGTCGATACCGTCACCTCGCAGACTGCATCCACGCCACTGTCGTCAATGGTCTCCGCCATGATGACAGCCGTACCTTCGCTTATTGCCTTGACGACGCCCTGGTCATCTACCGTTACGACACTTTCGTCATCCGACCACCACGTCACCTTGTGGTAAGTCGCATCCTCCGGCAACACTGTGGCGGTCAGTGTCCTGCTCTCACCAACGACCAAGTCCAACACCTCGTCAGACAGCACTACCTCCGTAGCGTTAATCATTTCGCCGAAATACTCCAGCTGCCAGTTGTCGATACAGGTCCAGTCATTGTTGATGCCATAGCTCTTGCGGATGCCAATCATCAATTCTCCGTCCTCACCCACTTCACATTCAACAACATTCTTATAGTATCCTTCCTCAAACCAATAATAGGCAGCCTCCATATTGTTGGGAATATAATAGCCGTTACCTACATAGGAGATTCCGCCACCCAACGAATAGGGGAGTGCGGCACTGGAGGCCGGAGCTATCGGAGTGGAGTAATCGCCCTCCGACGAAATCGCATACAACTCGGCATACTGATAGTTCACATACGTACCATTGGAATACTGTGAGTAGTCGTTCCCCGAATCGCCCATGCGGTAAAACGCACTCAGACTCAGTCGGTAGGAACCCGGCGTCAGGCCCGACAAGCGTTGATAGGTATTGTAGGTTTTGTTATAATGCTCGGCGTTTTCCTTCTGGTTGTAGGCACTCAGGGACGTACCTTCCCATCCACCGAGATAGTTGCTGTCGTAGCGTGGGTTATTGATATAATCGTCGGTCACGTCAATCCATCCCAGTGTCTGCGCACTGCCAACCAACGCTTTCAGGCACATAAACAGAACGAACAGGCAGAGCGTCCTGCTCATTCCCATTGTATTAGTCTCTTTTTTCATAAGTTAGTCCTTTCTTATCAGAAACAATTTTTTTACCAGTGAGTTTTTTTTAAACAACGGCCTTATTCACTAATCTGCCGCAAACTTACGACTTTTTATCGATTATTTGGCTAAAAGTATCAATAAAAGTGGCTTTTTTAACTGAGAACAAAGAAAAATGAGTACTTTTGCAGTGCGTTTACAAGAAAAACACTATCTTTGCGGCGGGCTATGCGATTAAACCAACGACAGGAAACGTAGTCCAAACGAAATACAGGTACAGATTATTAACTCTTAAAAACGAATAGACAAATGAAGAACGGAAAGTTTTTTGCCATGTCATTAGTGGCAGCAGCGCTTCTCACTTCCAGTTGCGCTATGAAAAAGGATCTTGACAATTGCAAGAACGACTTTAAGTCCTTACAGGATAAGTTTACAGCTCAGTCGCTTGAACTGAAAGAGGCTCAGACCAACGTAACCAGCCTCAACACACGCCTTGCTGAGGCACAGGCAGAGCTGGCCGACCAGAAAACCACTAACAAGGGACTGCAGAAGGCCCTCAGCGAGAGCATCAATCAGGGCGGTGCAAACATCTCCAAGCTCGTTGACGAAATCAACGCCAGCAACAAGTACATCAAGCAGTTGGTTGACGCAAAGTCAAAGAGCGACTCACTGAACCTGGCCCTGAGCAACAAGCTCACCCGCTCACTCTCCAAGGAGGAACTGAAGGACGTTGACGTGCAGGTACTGAAGGGCGTTGTCTATATCTCCTTGAACGACAACATGCTCTACAAGTCTGGCTCTTACGAAATCAGCCCTGCAGCAGCAGCTACGCTTCAGAAGATTGCAAAAATCATCACCGACTACAAGGACTATGAGGTGCTCATTGAGGGTAACACCGACAATGTGCCCATTTCAAAGACCAACATCCGCAACAACTGGGACCTCTCCGCACTGCGTGCTTCCTCTGTTGTTCAGGAGCTTCAGAACAAGTACGGTGTAAACCCAAGCCGTCTGACTGCCGGTGGCCGTGGCGAATACAACCCCGTTGCCGACAACGACACAGAGGCTGGCCGCAGCAAGAACCGCCGCACTCAGATTATCATCACGCCGCAGCTCGACCAATTCATGGACCTGATCGACCAGGCTCCGGCAGAAGAATAGACATAAACCTCGCAATAAGGAAACTGAAAGGTGTGCCCACTCGGCACACCTTTTTTCGGATTTGTCATATAAAAAAGAAGGAGGGAAAAAACTTCTCTCCTTCTTCCGTACCCCGAGCCGGGCTCGAACCGGCACATCTTGCGATATTGGTGTTTGAGACCAACGCGTCTACCAATTCCGCCATCGGGGCATACCTTCATTTTTAAGTGTTTAGAGGGCCTAAAACCTTAAAATGCGATGCGTTTTTTGGTTTTGCGAGTGCAAAGGTAAGGAAAATTTATAAAAGTGAAAAGTTTTAGCGGGAAAATTCTTAATTTTGCCGTGAAATTTAAAGAAAGGGAAATCACTATGAAAAGACTTTGGGCCTTATTGAAAGACAAACCACGGCTTTGGCACATTATTTTCGAGTCAGACGATCCAGCCTCAAAAACTTTCGACCTCACAGTGATTGTCGCCATCATCCTGAGTCTGGTTGTGGCTTTTGTGGAGAGTATGCCGAGCGTTGCGGGACTGTATAAAGATGTACTGACCGTGCTGGAGTATGCGCTGACGTTCTTTTTCACGGTGGAATATGCGCTGCGCATCTATTGTTCCCCTGTCAAGAAGGATTATGTGCTAAGTTTCTTTGGCATCATCGACTTGCTGGCCACGCTGCCCTTGTACCTTTCTTTCATCCTGCCGGCCACGAAGTATATGTTTATCTTGCGGGCATTCCGTCTGATACGCATTTTCCGTGTGTTGAAGCTGTTCGCCTTCATCAACGAGGGCTACCTGCTGCTGGAGAGCATCAAGCGAAGCCTGAATAAAATCCTGGTCTATTTCCTTTTTGTCATCGTACTGGTGACCATCATTGGTACATTGATGTTCATGGTCGAGGGACAGCGTCCCGACTCCGACTTCACGGATATTCCCACCAGCATCTACTGGGCCATCGTGACGCTGACGACCGTGGGCTACGGCGACATCACCCCCGTGACAACCTTTGGACGCTTCATGTCAGGCATCGTCATGATTCTTGGCTACACCATCATTGCTGTGCCCACGGGCATCGTGAGCGCCACCATGATTGACGAGACGAAGCGGAAGGGAGTGAAGGGGCGTTGCCCACGTTGCAATCAGAAGACAGACCTGGATGCAAATTATTGTAAACATTGCGGCGAGCGTTTGTGAAATTCTCTGCCTTGTTTCACGATTTTTCCACCTTGTTTTTTCGATTCTCTTACACATTATTATATTTAAGGAGAAAAATATGTTTTCCTGGAGAGCCGCTGTTTAATTAATTTTATGCAAAAAATGTGTTTTGCAACATGGTTTTTGCGCTTTTTCTTCCTTGAATGCAAAAAAAACGTGTCCTAATGTGTTTTTTTCTTAAATAAATTTGGCGGGAATGGTTTCTTTCCGTACTTTTGCGTCAGAAATACGAGAAAAAACGTGTTTTCAGCAAATTAAATTTGCAAAAAGGATTTAATAAACTATAGTATTAACAATTTAAGATTTTGAAGAATTATGAAAAAGTTTATTATCGCAGCTCTTGCAATTTGTAGCTTTATTTCAGCTAATGCACAGGAGACTTATTTCGGTTCACAGAAGGGTGGCTTCGCACTTTCTTTCAACGCTAACCCACTTCTGAACTATGCAGGCAACATGTTCAACGGTACTCAGAACAACAGCCTCTCTGATTTCGAAGGTATCAAGAACGACCTCTTCGGCGGTATTACTATCACTGGTAAGTATTTCGTAAAGGACAACCTCGCTATTGACCTTGGTTTCGGTTTCGACAACAATTACAACAAGAACAACAAGTTTGAGAACACTAATGAAGACCAGCAGAACATGAAGACTGGCTTCAACAAGAGCAGCAAGGCTGACTTCATGTTCAAGGCTGGTGTTGAATACCTCCTTCGTCCTGGCAAGCGCCTCCAGCCAATCGCAGGTATCGACATCGTTTACGTTCATGGCAACCAATGGGCTTCTACAGAGACTAACGGCTATGACGCTGACAACAAGCTGGTTTCTACCTCAACTGCTACAGCTACCAACCCTGTTAACAAGCTGGGTATTATTGCTAACGTAGGTGTTGAGTACTTCGTTTGCAAGTCTATCTCTTTCGGTGCTACCCTCAACTTCGGTTTCGCAAAGACTTGGAACCGTCACACAGAGAAGGGTGAGGCTACTGTTACTACAGGTGGTACTACTACAACTGTTACTTCTCCTGAGATCAAGCGCACTACTTCTACCACAACTCAGCTCAAGACTGGTAACAACTGGGGTGGCAACATCAACGTAAACTTCTACTTCTAATAATATAAGTGTACATCATAATAATAAAATGCTCGGCAATTGCCGGGCATTTTTTTGTAACTATCCGAAATTGTACCACTTGGACGCTGAAGGCGTCTCCGCTCCGTAACCGTAGGTCGGAACGACCTGCGGATAAGATGCAAAGAGGAACGCACCCTGGAGGGGTGCCCCATCAATGGCACTGGGCGACCCATTCAGGGTCGATGTTGCTCTATCACCTGATAACCGGGGGTGCTCACTGTGCTCGTATCCTCGGTTATTGAGCGGAGACCGCGTTGCGGTCTTGCTGGTGCTACAATTGTGGATAGTCTTTTTTTTGCATGATTTCTCCATGGGTAATTTTATGGAGCAGCAGATTCTTCTATCCCGAACACATATATATATATTATAACCCTGGTTGTGTGTTGTTTTTTCTTTTTTTATGCACACCCAGCTTTCAAATCATGGTTTTGACGTTTTCTCACCGCCAGTCTTAAGTTTCAGAAACTGTAAAAGAATCTGTTGGAAGTACAGGGAAAAGTGTAAAAATGTCCTAAAACCCAAATGGAATTGTCTTTTTCCGATAAATTTTGTGCGCACACAGCATTTTTTTGTTAAAATGTTTGGCGCATATTACAAAAAGATGCTAACTTTGCAGCGTCAAACAAAAACAAGGGGATCCGAAAACCTTGTCTGAGTAAACAAAAAACTCAGTATTTAGAGTAGGACTTATTCAAATTTTTTAATATTAACTTTTAAAAAATTATTTAGATTATGAAGAAGATTATTCTTTCTGCTCTCGTAGCAGTTGCTTCACTCAGTGCAAGCGCACAGGTTTGGTTAGGTGGTGATATCGCTTTTGGTACAACTAAGCCTTATGATGGTGCTGAAAACTGCACTAAGTTCACTATCGCTCCTCAGGTAGGTTACATGTTCAGCGAGAAGTTCGGTCTTGGTTTGAACCTCAAGTTCACTGCAATGAACGACAACGGTGCTGCTTACAACCTCCTCACCGCTAATGATGCTGATTTCTATGCTAACCCAGGCAACTACGCAAAGAACTCTTTCGGCGCAGGTCTGTTCGCACGTTACATCTTCGCTAAGGCTGGCATCGCTTCTTTCTTCTTTGATGGTGGTGTTGACTTCGAGACTTACAAGGACATGGGTAGCAAGATTGCTATCGCTATCCAGCCAGGTGTTAAGTTTGCTGCTTCTGAGAAGATCGACGTTGTAGCTAAGATTGGTTACCTCGGATGGCAGAAGTACCTGGGTGACAAGTCTTCAAAGGGCTCTTACTTCGGTATTGGTCTTGAGGAGTCTGCTCTTTCACTCGGTATGTCTTACAGCTTCTAATCGAGAGACAACAAATAATGAGGCGTCCAAATTTTGGACGCCTTTTTTGTGCATATACCTTAATGGTTCATACAAACACCAACAGGGCTGAAATACAAACAGGCAGGGGTTGTTCCCTGCCTGTAATCTATCTCCCAGTGAGACTATTCTTGACCTGGAATCACAGTTTTGTCTCTCCCTCCACGAAGTTATCGACAAAAAGATGCTCGCCGTCCCAGACGGCATAGGTGAACAGCGACATCCATTCACCGAGGATGATGAGGCGGGTCTCATGCGTCAACATGAGGTCAAGGTCAATATGACGATGGCCAAAGATGAAGTAGTTGATGGTCGGATGCGTTTTCAGATAGTCTTTGGCATAAAGGACCAGTCCTTCGTGCTCTTCACCTTGGTAAGGTTCCTCCTCAAAGTCAAAACTTTCATAGCCCACAAGATTCTTCACTTCTCCCTGGAACTGAGGCACATCCGACTTGATGCGCTTCAGGCGGGAATGCTTCGCCCAGTTGCGGCCAAAGCGGATGAAGCGGTCGGGATGTATGAACGTGGAGACCAACTTCCGGAGCATTTTGCTGTGGAAACACCTGAACAGCACTTTCGTCTTCCAGTTACGGTCGCGGTAGTCCAGGCCATCTCCATGGGCCAGATAGAAAATCTTTCCGTTCAGGTCGAGTGTTTCTGCACGACGATGGATAATGACGCCACACTCCGTCGTGAGGTAGTCGAGCATCCACATGTCATGATTCCCGGCAAAATAGTGAACCTCCACACCGTTGTCGGTCAGCTCTGAGAGCTTACCTAAGAAACGAGTGTAGCCCTTGGGTACCAGCTCCTTATACTCAAACCAGAAGTCGAACATGTCGCCTAACAGATAGACGGCCTCAGCCTTGTCCTTTATCTGGTCCAGAAAATTGACAAGGCGTCGCTCCTGTGTGCGCCCATGCTTCAAGGCAAGGGAGCCAAGGTGTGCATCGGATATAAAATAGATTTGCTTCATATACGCTACATAAATCCTAAATCAAGTTTCGCCTCCTCGCTCATCATGTCCTTGTTCCATTCCGGTTCGAAGACCACCTCCACATTCGCATTCTTCACGCCCTGTATGGACGTGAGTTTCTGGTTGATGTCCTCCAGTATGAAATCGGCGGCGGGACAGTTTGGCGCCGTAAAAGTCATGTCGATGTTGAGGTCGAACACGTCCTCGCCTTCCGGCTCAACGGCATCCGTCACCTCTATCTTATAAATCATGCCGAGGTCATATACATTCACGGGAATTTCGGGGTCGAACACCGTCTTCAGCATTTCTATGGTCTTGTCTTCTATTTGTTCTTTGGTCATATCTCTGCTATTAAGCCATTGAATTACAAATTACATATTATTTTTCCGTTCTCGGCGAAGCTGTAATAATCGCCGTCGGTCACAATCACATGGTCTATCATGCGTATGTTCATGGTCTGTGCGGCTTTGTTCACACGTCGCGTCAACTCATTGTCCGCCATACTCGGCCTCACATTCCCACTCGGATGGTTATGCACCAGCACAAAGCACGTGGCACTCGCCAGCAAGGCGTGTTTCAGCAACTGCCGGGCATCCACGGCGGTCTCCGTCAGTCCTCCCCGGCTCAGGTGTACACAGCGTATGAGCCGCATACTGTTGTTCAGCAAGAGCACCCAACTCTCCTCATGGTCAAGGTCTTGAATCCTCGGAAGCATGTACTCATGCACACTTTTTCCGTCACTCAGCGACGCAATGTCCGTCAGTTTCTCTTCCGAGCGGCGCCGGCCAATCTCGGCGGCAGCCACGATGCTCAGTGCCCGTGCCTCCCCAATTCCCTTATACTGCATCAAGTCCTCCACCGTCATGCGGTTCAGGCAAATCAGGCTGTTCTCGCAGTCACGCATCACGTCCTGCATCAGCTCCACCGCCGTCTGCTCCGTCGTTCCGCTGCCAACGATGACAGCCAGCAACTCGGGCACCGTCAAGGCCGAGGCACCCTTGGCCAACAACTTCTCGCGGGGACGGTCGGCCTCCGACAGCTCCTTAATCGTGGTGTGTCGCTTCTGTGATTCCATCACCACGTCGTTGAAGGGATTGAAATTCTTATTAATCATTGCGTTCTAAGCGAAATGAAAACAAAGCCCTGCAAGCGGCCTCAATCATAGAAATTCTTCTCAAAGGCCGTAAACTCGTCCTGTTTCAGCACACACCGCTTCCACCAAGACTCGATGAAGCCCAACCCATAGCCCGTCAGCTGCGTAAAGGCGGCGGGAATACTGAGCAGACCCACCCACAGGCTGCGGTTGCGGAGGCTGGAGTCGATGAAAATGAGGCCGCTGTAGAGCAGCAACGGAATGAGTCCCAGCAAAGAGAGCACAAAGCCCACGCCCTGATGCATATTGTCTGTCGGACGGAGGCCGTTGGCATCGAGCCACTCGCCATACGTCCACAGGCCCGCTCCACCTACGATCAGCAACAGGCAACCGAATACGCCCAGCGTGAACACCATCGGCAACAGGTGGACGAGCTTGAGGGTTCCGGGATGACGCTTCTCCAGGTTGATGCGGGCAATGCCGCTGTTATACACCTGCCGGAAGAACTTGCGGAAATCCGTGCGGCGCTTGTGCCAGACCCAGGCTTCCGGGAACAGGCGGCAGCTGTAGCCTGCCTCTACAATCCTGTAACTGAAGTCGATGTCCTCGCCGAAACGCATCCGGGCAAAGCCCCCCAACTGGTTATAGACCGTGCGACGCATTCCCATGTTGAACGAGCGCGGATAGAACTTGTCCATCTTCTGCTTGCCGCCACGAATGCCACCCGTGGTGAAAAAGGACGTCATGGAATAGCTAATGGCCTTCTGCACGGGCGTGAACGAATCGTGTGCCGCATCGGGCCCGCCGAAAGCATCGCACGGACGCTCCGTCAGCTCCTTTTCGACCGCTGACAGATAGCCTGGCGGAATGATGCAATCACTGTCGAGGATGAGGATATACTCACCCTGCGCCCGCTCCACGCCGTAGTTTCGGGCTGGCCCCGGACCGCCGTTAGGCTTCTGGAAGTATTTGATGTCCAGACTGTCTGCATACTTCTCCACCACATCCTTGCAGGGAATCGCCGAGCCGTCCTCCACCACTACAACCTCAAAGTCCTTCACCTCCTGACGGCAAAGGCTCGCAAGCAACTCGTCGGCCTCGTCGGGCCGATTATACACAGGGATAATCACTGAATATTTCATACGACACACAAACGCCCCGTGAAGGGGAGGTAGATAGCATTACTCGAAGTAGAAGGTGAGGACAATCATCTTGCTGCGGCCCTTGTCCACCGACTCGGTGAAGATGAGCTGCGAGGGGTCGGTGATGTCATCTCGATTCTTGTTGATGATGTTCGCCAGACCGAAGCAGAATTTTATCTCAGGAATGAACTTAAACCAAGGGGAATAGAAATCACAGCCAAGGCCCGCCTCCAGATAGCAGTCGAACTTCTTGAGGAGCAACTGTTTCTGCTGCTTGACGGTGAGGTCAATCATTGGGTTCACACCCAGCATCATGTAAGGGCGGTAGTTGTTGAAACGCTCTGCTGCGAACTTCACGTCAACGGGTATGGAAATGTAGGTCGATTTGATGGACTGATACTGCCGCTCGTTGTTCAACTGGTTCAGGAAGGTCACATTCTTCGTGCCGAAGTGCATGGTGGGAATCACGCGCAGGGCCAGATGCTGTGTCAGGTAGAACTCGCCCAGGATGCCGACGGAGAACCCCGGTTCGTAGTTCGGCGTTTCCGCAAACCACTGATTGCCTGCCGCATCCCGGTAGCCGTTCTGGTCCAGTTCCATATCCTGCATGTGGATGCCCGCCAGGAATCCGTAGTGGAAACGGCGTTGGTCAATGTAGGGACGGTTCATCACCTTCCGCTTCTGTGCATGGACTGTTCCGATGCCAGAAGGAAAGAAGAAAAAAAATGCTGCCAGTATATAGATGATATGACAATGTGCAAATTTCATGCTGCAAAAGTACTGATTTTTTAGCACTTTAAACGCATAAAAGCCAAGAAAATTGCTCAGTTGTCGGCTTTTTGCTAACTTTGCGGCATAAAATCAAAACGTGCATCAGGAATAGACAGACGAGGGCTCGGAACTTTCTCCAAATTCACGCAGAACTCTTTTCATGAATACAGTTCTGCGTCGTCTTCAATAGAGTTCTGCGTCATCTCCGATAGAGTTCAGCGTTGTATCTGCCTAAAAACAGGAAGATTACGCACCCAAAAACACAGAAGGTAAAAAACTCAAAACTCAAAAACTCAATATGAAACTTACAGTCATCGGCGCCGGCAACATGGGCGGCGCACTCATCAAGGGATGGGCAAAAAGCGGAAAAGTAGAGTCAATCACCATTGCCGACAAGAACGAGGCACTGCTCGCACAGTTCAAGCAGGAATATCCGGGCATCTGCACCACGATCGACAACATTGAGGCCGTGAAGGGAAGCGACGTTATCATACTGGTTGTGAAGCCTTGGCTCATGAAGTTGGTACTGGCAGAGGTGAAGCCCGTGCTCGACTTGGAGAAACAAATCATCGTGAGCGACGCAGCCAACTTCACGACGGGAATGCTGGCCGAGGAATTGGGCCAACAAGGGCAATACTTCTACGTGATTCCAAACATTGCAGCCGAGTTCGGTGCAAGCATGAGCTTCATCGCCAAGGGCGAAGCCGCCACGGCTGAGAGTGTGAAGGCCGTCGAGGGGCTCTACGCCCTGGTGGGCGACACCCTGGTCGTGACGGAGAACCTGGTAGGCCCAGGCATGATGATGGCCAGTTGCGGCATTGCCTATGTGATGCGCTACATCCGTGCCCAGATGGAAGGCGGTTGCGAGATGGGATTCTATCCGGCACAGGCCAAGCAGATTGCCCTGCAGACCATGCAGGGAGCCGTTTCGCTGCTGAAAGAGACAGGCTGGCACCCAGAGGAAGCCATCGACAAAGTGACCACTCCTGGCGGAGTCACCATCAAGGGTCTCAACGAGTTAGACCACGCAGGCTTCAACTCTGCCGTCATCCGCAGTCTGAAGGCCGGACTGAAATAAAAAATTTTCATTCAGATAAACAACAAACCCATAAAACTCGTTGAGGCATTGTATCTTCAACGAGTTTTATGGGTTTTCGTGGTCTTGAACAGGACGTCAGCAATGGCGGGATTCTGAGGAAATGGATGGTAGGATTGCTGTTGTTAAAAAAACAGCAAAACGGAAAGTTTTTATTGAAGAAAATAATTGTTTCTTTCTCTCCCAAAAATGTTGCATTGTAACAGATTGGGGAATAGATGCAACATTTCTTGTGGAAAGGAAGGGTGTTTTGTGATTAACTTTGCAGCAAAAATAACAATCTAACATAAATCTCAAATCGACATGAACAAAAACAACCTTTCCCGACTCATCCCCGTCATGCTGTGTTTCTTTGCCATGGGGTTCGTCGATCTGGTGGGCATCGCCAGCAACTATGTGAAGGCCGACCTCAATCTCTCAGATTCGATGGCGAACATCTTTCCTTCGCTCGTTTTTTTCTGGTTCCTCATCTTCAGTGTGCCGACAAGTCTTTTGATGAATAAGATAGGACGTAAGAATACGGTTCTGTTGTCTCTGCTTATTACGGCCCTCAGCCTCTTCATCCCCATCTTTGCTGAGAACTTCTATGTAATGCTCATTGCCTTCTCCCTGCTCGGCATTGGCAACGCATTGATGCAGACCTCGCTCAATCCGCTTGTGGCTACTGTCATGCAGGGAGGTAACCTTGCCAGCACCCTCACCTTCGGACAGTTCATCAAGGCCATCGCTTCCTTCATGGCACCCTACATCGCCATGTGGGGCGCCGCAGCCAGCATCCCCACTTTCGGGCTCGACTGGCGCATCCTCTTCCCCATTTATTTAATAATAGGTGTTTTGGCCACGCTGTTGCTCTATGTCACCAAAATTGATGAACCCTGCACCCAGGGCAAGCCCTCCTCTTTCGTGGGAGCCATCAAATTGTTGGGCAACCCACTCATTCTGCTCTGCTTCCTTGGCATCATGTGTCACGTGGGCATTGATGTGGGCACTAATACCACTGCCCCCAAGCTCCTTATCGAGCGTCTTGGCATGACTCTTAACGAGGCTGCCTTTGCCACATCGCTCTATTTCATTTTCCGTACGATAGGATGTCTCACCGGCAGCTTCATCCTTCGGAAGGTGAGTAACCGCACCTTCCTCTTCATCAGTGTTGTGATGATGGCACTTGCCATGGCAGGCATGTGGATGGGTACGGAATTGTGGGTGCTTTATGCGGCCATCGCCCTTGTCGGCTATGGCAACTCCAATGTCTTCTCTCTCTGTTTTGCGCGTGCTCTCGATGTTGCTGGCGACAAGCAGAATGAGGTCAGCGGACTGATGATTATGGGCCTTTTTGGCGGCACCCTCTTCCCGCTGCTCATGGGCTTTGCCTCCGATGCAGTGGGTCAGGCTGGAGCTGTCGCCGTGATGGCTGTCGGTGTAGTCTATCTCTTCTTTTTCTGGACCCGGAAATAACACACCCCATTACAATAAAACAAAACATTAATTTAGAAAAGATTAGCATTTTTCCCGCTGGAGCTTGTGAAAGTTCCAGCATTTTTGTCTATCTTCGCACCGTAAAAACCCAAAATAGAACACCCCATCCCATGAAAAATCCCCTATACCCCCTCTGCCTCCTCCTCTCCCTCACCTTCCTTTCCCTCTCCTGCACAGGTGAGCGGAAGAAAATCGTTGCCGTCTCGCAATGCTCCATGGACGAATGGCGCAACCAGATGAACGAGGAAATGCGGCGCGAAGCATTCTTCCATACCGACCTTGACGTGGAGATTCATTCCACACCCGACAACACCCAGCAGCAGATAGCCGACATCGAAAGCTTCATCCAACGAAAAGTCGATGCCATCGTCGTGGCACCCAACGAATGGCATCCCCTTCGTCCCGTCATCGAGAAAGCCTACGATGCAGGCATCCCCGTCATCCTGATTGACCGTAAAATCAACAGCAAGAAATACACGGCTTTCGTCGGAGGCGACAATGTGGATGTAGGCCGGAAGGCCGCCCACTACATCCGAAACCTCCTGCCCAATGGCGGCACCCTCATCGAGATTGAAGGACTTGCCAGCAGCACCTCCTCACAGGAACGCAAGCAGGGACTGCATGAAGTGCTCGACTCCTTTCCCGACATCCGTATCGCCGCCGACGTGATTGCCAATTGGCAGCGTCAGCGAGCCTTTGAGGTGATGGACAGCATCGGCCCTCAGATTGCCCACGAACCCGTTGACATCATCTTTGCCTACAACGACCGCATGGCTATCGGCGCACGGCAGTCGTTGGAAAAAGCGATGAAGGCAGGCAAACTAAGTCTGCCTCGGATGCCCCTCTTCATCGGTGTGGATGCCCTGCTCAACGACACCCTGGGCATCGGGCGAGTGGCCGACGGCACCCTCGAAGCCTCATTCCTCTACCAGACAGGCGGCGACAAAGCCATCCATACCGCTGCCTGCATCCTCAACGGATTGCCCTACGAGCGGGACCAAGTGTTTGAAACCTGTTTGGTGAACCGAGGCAACGTCCACCTTATGCGCATTCAGGCCAACCACATCAAAGAACAGGAAGGCAAGATTGAATTTCTCAACAACCGCCTCGATCAATTCTTCAAGGAATATTCCGCTCAGCGCATCCTCCTCTGGACCTTCATCATTCTGGTCATCCTGCTCATGGCATTCATCGTCATGGGCATCCGATTCGTTCGCGTGAAACACCGCATGAACGCCAAGCTCCAGCACAAGAACGAACTCCTGCAGCGTCAGCGTGACGAATTGGAGGCCGAACGCGACAAACTCATCGAGGCACAGATGACCACTGCCGAAAAGCATGAAATAGAAGTGGAGATGGAGCAGAGCGAACAGCGCATCGAACGGGGCGAAGGACTCTTGCCCCAAGACCAGCGGTTCATCGACAAATTCAACACCGTCCTCCAGCAAAACATGGACAACTCCGAACTCACCGTCGATATGCTCGGTGCCGAAATGAACCTCGGACGTGTACAACTCTACCGCCGCATCAAGTCCCTCACCGGACATTCCCCCAACGAACTCCTGCGCATTGCCCGCCTCACACGCAGCAGGGAACTCCTGCAAGATGGCCGGCACAACATCTCCGAAGCAGCCTACGCCGTTGGCTTTTCCTCCCCCTCCTACTTTGCCAAGTGCTACAAAGACCATTTCGGCCAGCCCCCCACCGCCACATTAAGAAAATAAAAGTTTCAACTTTGTTGCAACCTCATCCAAAAATGTTTCATCGAAACAAGTTTGCGAGCGGTTGCAACATTTGTTTATAGTAATAGCTATGCACACTCGCTACCTTTGCGGCAACAAAACCGAGAACAAAAAACAGTTATTACTAACATTTAAAATCTTCAACCCATTATGAAGAACAAAATCTTTCTCAGTCTTCTCGCCCTGACGGTTCCTCTGCTTGCGTGGAGTCAGACCATCACCGTGAAAGGTATCGTGACCGAGAACGTGTTCAACGAACCCGTCATGGGGGCCACCGTCGTGGAGACAGGCACAAGCAACGGTGTCGCCACCGACATGGATGGACGTTTCACCCTCACTGTCCCCACGAAGAGCACCTTGACCATCTCCTTCATCGGTTACAAGACTCAAGTACAAAAACCGCAACCCACGATGACCGTCGTGCTGGAAGAAAACTCCGAGCTTCTCAACGAAATGGTCGTCACGGGCTACACCGTGCAGCGCAAGGCCGACCTGACAGGTGCCGTCAGCGTGGTCAGTGTCGATGAGATTGCCAAGCAAAATGAAAACAACCCCATCAAGGCGTTGCAAGGTCGTGTGCCAGGCATGAACATCGCTGCCGACGGCAACCCCTCCGGTGCGGCTTCCGTCCGCATCCGTGGCATCGGAACCTTGCGCGACGGTGCCAGCGAACCGCTCTACATCATCGACGGCGTTCCGACCAAAGCCGGTATGCACGAACTCAACGGAAACGACATTGAAAGCATCCAGGTCCTGAAGGACGCTTCTTCCGCTTCCATCTACGGTAGCCGTGCCGCCAACGGTGTCATCATCATCACCACCAAGCGAGGCAAGGAGGGCAAGGTGAAAATCAATTTCGACGCAAGCGTTTCGGCTCAGACCTACGCCCACAAGATGAAGGTACTCAATGCAAGGGAATTCGGACAAGTGATGTGGCAGGGTTACGTAAACGACGGCTTCAATCCCAACATGAATGGCCTGGGCTACCAGTACGACTGGGGTTACGACTCGCAAGGCGTACCCGTGCTGAACGGCATCACCATGAGCAAATACCTCGACGCAGCCGGCACCACGCCCGCTTCCGACACCGATTGGTTTGACGAGACCACCCGCACGGGCTTCATCCAACAGTATAACCTCTCCCTGAGCAATGGCTCCGAGCGCGGTTCCTCCTTCTTCTCTTTGGGTTATTATAAAAACAAGGGCATCATCAAGCATTCTGATTTTGAGCGCTTTTCCGCCCGCATGAACTCAGATTACAAACTCATCAAAGTGGGCGAGCGTCACCTCATCACCGTCGGCGAGAACTTCACGGTGAACCGTACCAGCGAGGTACAGGCTCCCGGCGGCTTTCTGGAGAACGTGCTTCAGTTCAACCCCTCGCTGCCCATACGTACGGTGGACGGCGACTATGCCGGTCCCGTGGGCGGCTATCCCGACCGTGAGAACCCGTTGGCACGGTTGGAACGCAACAGCGACAACCGCTACAGCTACTGGCGCATGTTCGGCGATGCCTACCTCAACATCAACCCCTTCAAAAACTTCAACGTCAAGACCACCTTCGGCCTCGACTACTCCCAGAAGCAACAGCGCATCTTCCAGTACCCCGTCACCGAGGGCACGGTGGCCAACAAGACCAATTCCGTCGAGGCCAAGCAGGAACACTGGACCCGGTGGATGTGGAATGCCATCGCCACCTACAACCTCGAAGTGGGCAAGCATCGTGGCGACATCCTGCTGGGTACCGAGTTGAACCGCGAAGACGACGTTTGGTTCAGCGGAAAACGCAACGACTTCGAACTGCTGAACTCCGACTACATGTGGCCGAATGCCGGTGTCGGCGAATCGTTGGCACAAGGCAGCGGCGAAGGCTACACACTGACCTCATTCTTCGGCAAGCTGAACTATACCTACAATGACCGCTACATAGCCAGCTTCACCCTGCGCTACGACGGCAGCAGCCGTTTCGGCAAACACAACCGCTACGGAACCTTCCCCTCCGTCAGTGCCGGTTGGCGCATCAGCGAGGAGTCGTTCATGAAGAACCTGACGTGGCTTGACAACCTGAAACTTCGTGCCAGCTGGGGACAGACGGGTAACCAAGAGATTCCCAACCTGGCCCGCTATACGCGCTATATCAGCGATTACGGCGAAGCTAAGTTCGGAGGCCAGAGCTACGGAACCAGCTACGACATCGCCGGCAGCAACGGCGGTCAGACACTCCCTTCCGGTTTCAAGCGTACCCAGCTGGGCAACGACGACCTGAAATGGGAAACCACCACGCAGACCAACCTCGGCTTCGACTTCGGCCTCTTCAACAACGCCCTCTACGGCTCCTTTGAATGGTACTTCAAGAAGACCAAGGACATTCTGGTCGATATGCCCGCCATCATGGTGATGGGCGAAGGAACCAACCAGTGGATCAATGCCGGCGAGATGGAAAACAAAGGCATCGAGTTGAACGTAGGCTACCGGGGCAAGGTGGGCGACTTCCAGTACGACGTCTCCGGCAACATCGGCACCTACCGTAACAAGATTACGCGGTTGCCAGAGACCGTCGCCTCCAGTGGAGACTTTGGCGGCAACCGCGTAGAGAGTGTCGTCGGCCATCCCTTTGGCGCACAGGTTGGTTTCGTCTATGACGGCATTTTCAAGAGTCAGGAGGAAATCGACAACCATGCTGTCCAAAATGGCGCCGGCCTCGGTCGTATCCGATGGAAAGATCTCAATGGCGACGACGTTATTAACGAGAAAGACCAACAGTGGATTTATTCACCCGTTCCCGATTTCACCTGGGGTCTGAACATCTACCTCCAGTACAAGAACTGGGACTTCACCATGTTCTGGCAAGGCGTACAGGGCGTGGATGTCATCAGCGACTTGAAACGCGAGACCGACTTGTGGAGCGGCCTCAACATCTCCAACCTGAACAAGGGCCGCCGCCTGCTCGACGCATGGAGTCCAACCAACATGGACTCAAACATCCCCGCCGTCAGCACGATGGACAACAACAACGAGAAGCGCGTCAGCAGCTACTTCGTGGAGAACGGCTCCTACGCCAAGCTGCGCACCGTCCAGCTGGGATACAACTTCCCCCAGCGCGTTTGCGGGAAAATAGGCATGGAGCGCCTCCGCGTGTACCTGTCCGCCCAGAACCTGTTCACCATTAAGAGCAAAAGTTTCACGGGCGTCGATCCGGAGAATGCCAACTTTGGGTATCCCATTCCCCTCAACGTCACTTTCGGAATCAATGTTTCATTTTAAGACAAGGAAATTGCAATTATGAAAACTACCCATAAACTTATCACCTGCCTTCTGAGCTGCAACGTGATTGCAGCCCTCACTTCCTGCTCCGGCTTCCTGGACGAGCACACGCCGCAGGGCACACTCAGCGAGGAGCAAGTGAAGTCTTCTGAGAATGCGGAAAACATGGTCGTTTCCGCCTACGCCATCTTCACGACAGCCGAAGACATCAACTCCAGTTTCTCGATGTGGAACTTCGACGTCCGCAGCGACGACGCCTACAAAGGCGGCAACGGCACCAACGACGGCGACGTGTTCCACCAGTTGGAAGTCCAGCAGGGCGTACTGACTACGAACTGGAACATCAGCGACATGTGGCAGCGCCTCTACGACTGCATCTCCCGCGTGAACGGTGCCATGGCGTTGCTGAACGCCTGCGATGACAGTTTCGCCCCGAAGCAACAGCGGCTGGCCGAGATGAGGTTCCTGCGGGCCTACGCCCATTTCCAGCTGAAGCGGCTGTATAAGCATATCCCCTTCGTGGTGGACGAGAACATGACCTCGGAGGAGTATTACACGCTGTCAAACCGCACCTACACAAACGACGGAGGATGGCAACTCATCATCGACGACCTGACGCAGGCCTACAACACCCTGCCGACCGAGCAGGCCGAGAAGGGACGCCCGACCAAGGCGGCTGCCGCTGCCCTGCTGGCCAAGGCCTATCTCTACAAGGCTTACCGCCAGGAGGATGCCGCTACGAACCAGGTGACCAGCGTCAACGCACAGGATTTGCAGCGCGTCATTGAGTTCACCAACCCCTCGCTCTATGCCAACTATGGACTGGAAAGCGACCTGCACAACAACTTCCGCCCCGAGGAGCAGTATGAGAATGGGGTGGAGAGCATCTGGGCCATCCAGTATTCGCGCAACGACGGCAGCACCTACGGCAACCTGAACTGGAGCTTCGGCCTCATTCCGCCCAACATCCCCGGCGTACTCGACGGCGGTTGCGACTTCTATAAGCCGTCGCAGAACCTCGTCAATGCCTTCCGCACGGGCGACGACGGCCTGCCCCTGCTCGACTCGTACAACGCCAAGGACTATGACCTGACGACGGACAATGCCGACCCGCGCCTCTTCCTCACCGTCGGCATCCCCGGCCTGCCCTACATGTTCAACCGAAACTTCATGATGGACAAGAGCGAGACGTGGAGTCGCTCACGCGGCGTCTATGGCTACAACGTGTCGCTAAAGCAGAATGTGGATCCTGCCCTCATCGACCAGTACCTCATCAAGGGTAGCTATTGGGCCAGTCCGATGAACCGCATCGTACTGCGCTATGCCGACGTGCTGCTGATGAGGGCCGAGGCATACGCCCAATTGGGTCAAACCACGGAGGCCATCCAGCTGGTCAACCGACTGCGCAGCCGTGCCGCGGGCAGTACGCAGATGATAGGCAGCTACCCGCACCTGTATGGCGTGAAAATCCACGTGGCCAACTACCGAGGCAGCTACACGAAGGAGGAGGCGCTCAGGATTGTGAAGATGGAGCGCCGCCTGGAACTGGCCATGGAGTACGAGCGTTTCTTCGACCTGGTGCGATGGGGCGATGCCGCCACCGTGCTGAACAAATACTTTGCCGAGGAGATTCCCCACTGCGCCATCTACAGCAACGCCTTCTTCACGGCAGACAAGGACGAGTACCTGCCCATCCCCCTGCAGGCGATGTCCGATTCGCAGGGACGCTACACGCAAAATGCGGGGAATTGGTGACTTTCAACATGTAGTTCATAATGATAACAAAAAAAGCAAGAATCATGAAAACCATCTATAGTGAAATCCTTTGTCTCCTCTGCCTGCTCTGTGCCGCCGCTTGCAGCGACGGGCACGACGGCGACTTGCGCCTCGGTGGGGACTGCCAGGTCGAGGCCCTTACGCTCGACAACTACGAGGGGAAGATTGACCGGGCTGCCCGCTCCATCGTCGTCCAACTGCCGGAGACGTATGACCACGCTGCCGTGCAGGTGACGAGCCTGCGCCTCTCCGAGGGTGCCGCCTGCAACGTGAGGCAGGGCGAAGTCCTCAACATGGATGCGGCCAAGGTGCTGCGCGTCTGGAATGGCGACGCATTCCTCGACTGGACGCTGTCGGTCATCCACGACGAGGCCCGCATCAGCAACTTCATCCTCAACGACCTCTACACGGGAACCATCAACCAGGCTGCCAAGACCATCACGGTGTATGTGCCTGCCACGGTTGAACTGACCGGCATGGTCCCGACGATTCTCCTGAGCACGAACGCGGGGGTTGCTCCCGCCTCTGGCGTGCCGCAGGACTTCTCCCAGCCCGTGACCTACACGGTGAGGAACAACTCGGCTGAGGCGACCTACACGGTCACCGTCGTGGCCATCGACAAGCCTGCCGCCCTGTTTGTCGGCTCCGCTGCATCGATGAGCGAACTCGACCCGGAGGCGAAGGCTGCCTGCGAGTGGATGCTGGGCAATGTGGCAGGGTCGCTCTATGCCTCCTTCGCCGACCTCCGTGCCGGCACACTCGACCTCTCCGACTGCAAGGTTGTTTGGTGGCACTGGCACCACTCCCCTGCCGTCGATGGGCACGACGACTTTGTGACGAAGGGTGCGGATGCGCTCGACACGAAGAACCAGCTGCGCTCGTTCTATGAGAACGGCGGTGCCCTGCTGCTCACCCGCTATGCCACCAACCTGCCCTCGTTCATCGGGGCCACGGGAGACGACGAATGGACTACGCCCAACAACTGCTGGGGCGACGAGGAGAACAATGCCAAGGTGTGCGGCAGCCCCTGGGACTTCCGCATCTTCGACGGACAGGCCGACCATCCGCTGTGGAGCAACCTGATTCAGGGCGACGAGGCAGGCAGGGTCTATTGCACCGATGCCGGCTACCACATCACCAACTCCACGGCACAATACCATATCGGGACAGACTGGGGCGGCTATGCCAACTATGACGCCTGGACAACCCGCACGGGTGGCAGGATTCTGGGCGTGGGTGGCGACGGTGCCATCGTTGCCTGGGAATATCCGGCCCACGACGGCAAGGGCGGCATCGTCTGCATTGGCTCTGGCTGCTACGACTGGTATTCCAATGCCTTCGAGCCGGGCTATGCCGAGAACTTCCACAAAAACATTGCGACTATCACTCAGAATGCCATCAACTATTTAACGAAGTAACAAGACCATGAATACGATTTATAGCAAAATGCTCTCTATGCTCTGTGTGCCCTGCCTGCTGTGTGCTGCCTGCAGCGAGGAAAGCTTTGATGCCGACCCTGCCCGCGACTGGGCAGGCACGAGCCACCTTTTCGTCCCCACGGACGATGCCGGTTTCAACACCTACTACAAACCCGCCGTGGGCCGCGTCGGCGATGCCATGCCGTTCTACGATCCGAAGGTGGGCGACTTCAAGGTGCTCTACCTGCAGGAGTACGACAACAACGGCCCCTGCTACCATCCCTACTGGGGAGTCAGCACCCGCGACGGTGCCAACTACGCTTCCCTGGGCGAAGTGCTGCCTGCCGGCACCTCCACCGCCCAGCAGGATGCCAGCCTCGGTACGGGCTGTGCCCTCTACGACGAGGAGGACGGCCTCTACTACATCTACTATACGGGCTACAACGTCCTGTTGCCCAACCGCGAGGTGGTCATGCGTGCCACCTCCCCCGACTTCAAGAACTGGAAGAGGGACAACGCATGGCAGCTGAAAGGTGCCGACTACGGCTATAGCAGCACGGACTTCCGTGACCCACAGGTCTTCACGGCAGAGGATGGCTTCTTCCACCTGATTGTCTCCACCCGTCCCGCAGGGAGTGGCAATCCCGTCTTCGCCGAGTTCAAGTCCGCCGACCTGAAGACATGGGAGCACGTCGGCCAGTTCCCCATGATTTGGAACCGCTTCCTGGAGTGTCCCGACATCTTCAAGATGGGCGACTGGTGGTACATGGTCTATAGCGACAGCTACAAGGAAAACTGGTGCCGGAAGGTGAAGTACAAGAAAGCATCGACCTACGAGGGACTGAAGGCCTGCTTCGACGGTTCTGACGCAGGAGAGGCCGTTCTCGACAGCCGTGCCTTCTATGCCGCCAAGACGGCCTCGAACGGTACCGACCGCTACATCTGGGGCTGGTGTCCCTACCGCACGGGGTCTGACCTCCACGAGAAGAACACCAATGTGGGCGGTGGAACGGGCAATGAGCCCAACTGGTCTGGGGCCCTTGTCTGCCACAAGGTTGTCCAACACGCCGACGGTTCGTTGACGTTAGGCAAGGTTCCGACCATGGATGCCAAGTACAACAAGCCACAGGCTGTCACCACCATGGCCGCCAACGGCAGCAACGCCGTACCCGGTGCGTCGGTTCCTGATGCCTTCACCCTCTCCGGCAACGATGCCTATACCCTTTTCTCCCGTCTTGGCACCTGCAACCACATCAGCTTCACCGTCGCTACCAGCAACAACTGGGATCGCTTTGGCATATCCTTCGTCCGCAGCACTGACACCGACTTTTACTACACCATCGTCGTCAACCCCGAAGACGAGAACCACCGCAAGCTCAACTTTGAGCAGGAGGGCTACCGCCTCAAACTCAATGACAAGGGTGAGGAAGAGAAAGTCAACGGAAAGGGCTTCATCGAGGGCATTGACGGCTACTGGTTCGAGCGTCTCGCCGACAACACGTACCACATTGACATCTACACGGATAACAGCGTCCTGACGCTTTACATCAACGATGTCTGTGCCTACACCCAACGCATCTACGGCATCCAAAAGAATTGCTGGAGCATCAACAACTACGGTGGCTCCGTCACCGTTAGGGATGTGAAAGTCAGCCAGCAGTAACAAAACTGGCGGGATGCATTCCCCCGATGGGAGGATGTGTCAAAACAGACCTATCCTCCCATCATTGAAAAAAATCGTTCAATATAGCAGAAAAATGTTGCATTGAACGATTTTTTTGTGCCAATGAAACATAATTGATTTCGAGACAGGAACATTCATCCTACTTTTGCAGCGGAATTGCAAAACACTAAAAACGGAATGAACATGAAAAAGATTTTACTTCTGGCAACGATGTTTGCCGCAACAGTATGTAACGCACAGAACGTCCTATGGAATGGTAATGACAAGGAAGTGGGTAGCGACGGTGGTTTCTGGAACCGGGCTGACCCCACAGTGGTTGAAGACAATGGCAACAAGTGCCTGAAGGTGACACTAAAGGGGAACCCTGGTGGTTGGGATCAGGAACACCACAATGCCGCACTGCCGATTGGCGATGCCAATTTCAAGGGATTGCGCCGCATATCCTTCCGTCTGAAAATGTCCGACAAGCACAACGTGATGGTGCAACTGGAAGGCAATGGCTACAATATCAAGCGTGTGTTCTGGTACGACACTCCAGGTGAGTGGCAGACGATGGTCTATGAATTCGGGGCTGGCCCAGACAATGAGAAGATAACGGAAACGGGCAACAACGTGCTGGCCATCTGGCCCTTCGAAGAGACTGCCGACGGTGAGGGCAAAACGGTTTATATCGATGACATCCAATTGAACGGCCCCTTGGTAAACGAGGTGGGTGTGCGCACGTTGGCCGACAATTCGTTGACGGGGGAAGTGAAAGTTACCGGAAACTTGGAGGCTGGACACTATCAGAACACCTGGGACGGTGATTGGCACAGCGAAGACTTCAGCGATTATAGCCTCCTGGCTGCAAAACTGGCCACCGACGCCACGGTGCTGGACGCCACGGAAGCCACATTGGTTGACCCGAACTGGGAGGCCGTTCTTGCCAAGTGTCCGGGTATCACCATCCGTACCGGCACGAGCGACATCACAGGCATCCATGCCCTCACGGAAGATGCAAGGAAGGCGAAGGGCACAGAAACAGGTGCATGGTACGACTTGCAAGGCCGACGCATCGCCAAGCCCGTGAAAGGTTTGTACATCAAGAACGGGAAAAAATACGTGAAGTAGTTAGCTTGTATGCAGAAAAAACAGTATTTTTGCGGCAAAGGTGTATCAAGTACAATGTACATTCAACGTAAAAAAAAGATGAAGAAAATAAAATGCTTTTTCCTGATGTCTGCACTCGCGGCACTCCCCATGGGGGGTGTCTGCGAGACGCAGAGACTACAGGTTGGCGACGGAACGCCGGAAATAGTAGTGACACCACAGGCTTGCGAACAGAGCATCGTGACGCCGAAAGCCGAGGGACGCTACCTTTGGCTGCCCATCCAGGAGTCCGCTCCCGAAGGGAAGGTGCAGGTTATCGTCAGCGGCATGGTGCAAATGGAACAGCATGTGCGCATGGCTCGTGAGCAAGTCGATTACTATGTGGCACTCGACCTGCAGCCATATCTCAGCGAGAAATCGCTGAGGGTCTGTGTGCAGAATGTGCCGACGGGCAGCGTATGCTTCCAGAAACTGGCACAGAATGATGATGCCGACTATGCGCTTATCCAGGAGAAATACCGCCCGCTGTATCACCACACCCCCAAACGCGGATGGATGAACGACCCCAATGGTATGTTCTACAAGGACGGCGTGTGGCATCTTTACTACCAGTACAACCCCTACGGTTCCATGTGGGGCAACATGCACTGGGGACACTCTAGTTCCACCGACCTCATCCACTGGAAGGACGAAGGCGTGGCTCTGGCTCCCGATGCGTGGGGAACCATGTTCAGCGGGTCGTGCGTGATTTTACCACAAAACGGACAGGGTGGAGAAGTCGTGGCGATGTACACGGCCAGCCGTCCCACACCGTTTGGCGGTGATGTGCAGGCACAGTGCATCGCCTTTTCCAACGACGGTGGAAAAACGTTCAAGAAGTACGAGGGAAACCCTGTGCTGACCGCCGAGGACAAAGACTTCCGCGACCCGCGCCCATTCTGGAACGAGGACATCAAGGCGTGGAACCTGATCTTGGCTGCTGGACAGGAAATGCGCATCTACTCGTCACCAGACTTGAAGCGTTGGAAGTACGAGTCAGCTTTCGGCAAGGAGTACGGCAACCACGGCGGTGTGTGGGAGTGCCCAGACCTGTTCCCGTTGGAGGTGAGAGGTGAGAAGAAAAAGGTGAGAAAAAAATGGGTGCTTATTTGCAACATCAACCCAGGAGGTCCCTTCGGTGGCAGTGCCACGCAGTATTTTGTGGGTGACTTCGACGGCCATCACTTTACGGTGGATGATGCCAGTCGTTACACCGACGGAAAGGCGCTGTGGATGGACTATGGCAAAGACCACTACGCCACAGTGTCGTTTGCCAATGCGCCTGATGGAAGAAGGACAGTAATGGCATGGATGTCGAACTGGCAGTATGCCAACGAGGTGCCGACCAAACAATTCCGATCGGCCAACTCGATTGCCCGCGACCTGTTCCTCTATGAGGTGAGAGGGAGAAAGAAAGAGGTGAGAGGGGAGTGGTTCCTGGGTAGCCGTCCGGCCATAGAGTATGACGGCAAGGGACTGGACAAGACGTACAGGGTGAAGGGCTCGACCACCATCCGTCTGACGAATGCTGAGGGAGATGTGTTTGTCATCACTTACGACCAAAAGGCCATGACCCTCTCATGCGACCGCACCCAGTGTGGCGAAACGTCGTTCAGCGAACACTTTCCTGCCGTGACAGTGGCTCCCGTACACAGAAAACTGACGAGCATCCGCGTGTTCATTGATAACAGTTCGGTAGAGGTGTTCGGCAACAACGGCGAAGTGGTACTGACCAATCTCGTCTTCCCCCAAAGCCCGTTGAATCATCAAAAATAGGAAACAATCAAACTTATACTTTTAAAAAATATGAGAACAGTAGTAGGCATTGGTGAGGCACTTTGGGATTGCCTCCCGGAAGGTAGAAAATTTGGCGGTGCGCCAACGAATTTCGCATATCATTGTGGGCAGTTCGGACTCGACGCCTGGGCTGCCAGTGCGGTGGGTGACGATGCGCTTGGGCATGAAATCCTTGGCATTTGCAGGGATGCGGGCTTGCAGGTGGTTTGCCCGGAAGTACCCTACGAGACGGGGACGGTGCAGGTGACGCTCGACAAGAACGGCATTCCGCTGTATGACATCAAGACGGGTGTGGCCTGGGACAACATCCCCTACACCAGGGAACTGGCAGACCTGGCACGACGGGCCGATGCCGTGTGCTGGGGGTCGCTGGCACAACGCTCATACGTGAGCCGTAACACCATCCGTAGCTTCATAGAGGATATGCCAAAGGATGCGCTGAAGGTGTTCGACATCAACCTGAGGCAGAATTTCTTCACGAAGGAGGTCATCGAATCCTCTTTGCAGATGTGTAACGTCTTAAAAATAAACGATGAGGAACTGGTGACCGTGAGCCGTGTGTTTGGCGCATTGCCCGAAAGCGATGACGACTTCGACACCATCTGGCAGCGCATCGACTTCGAGGGCAAATGCAGGGCTATCCTGACGAAGTACGACTTGCAGATGCTTATCCTGACCTGTGGCGTGAATGGCTCGTATGTGTTCACCCCCGACGGCGAAGTGAGCCAACAGGGCACTCCAAAGGTAGAAGTGGCCGACACGGTGGGTGCCGGCGACTCGTTCACCGCCACCTTTGTCAGCAGTCTGCTCTTGGGCAAGTGTGTGAAGGAAGCCCATGAGCGTGCCGTGAAGGTGAGTGCCTTCGTCTGTACGCAACATGGAGCCATGCCCTTGATTCCCGCATCGTTGAAGTAGAGAGAGGCGTAGGGCCCGTTTGCACGATTGCGCACCTTCGGAAAAAGGTGTGCAATTTTTTTTGCGTTTTTCTGCACATTTGAAAAATTTATGTGTAAAAGCCTAAAAATAAGGTTTTCTAATTTGCCATAGTAAGCGGTAGTTGTTAATTTTGAACCGTGAAAAGATTGCGCCACGCACGAGTGTGCAATTTTTAACAATAGGAAACAGAATAATTTTAACGACAAAAAGAACATATCCGTCCCGCCATGTTAGAAAGATTTCTGAAACAAACGACGTTCACATCGCTGGATGATTTTTATAAGAATTTCGCACTCTATGTGCCGGAGGATTTCAATTTTGCCTACGACATCATGGACGAATGGGCCAAAGAGGCTCCTGAGCGGCTTGCCATGATTTGGACGAACGACCAGGGCCTGGAAAAGCAATTCACCTTTGCCGACCTGAAACGCGAATCGGACAAGGCCGCCGGCTTTTTCCACGCCATCGGCATCGGCAAGGGAGACAAGGTGCTGCTCATCATGAAACGGCGCTATCAGTTCTGGATTGTCATGCTGGCCCTGCATAAGATTGGTGCCATTGCCATTCCGGCCAGTTTCCTGCTGACGGAGAAAGACATTGTGTATCGCATCAAGTGTGCAGACATCAAAACCATCGTTAGCTGCGGCGACGAGGAAATCGTGAAGCACGTGAACGATGCATACGCAGAATGGCCTGCCTTGTCGCACCGCATCAGCATTGGCCCCATCGTGCCGGAAGGATGGTTGGACTTCAACGCGGGCACGGAGGCCGCAAAGCCATACGTCCGTCCCCTCTTGCACAACAAGGCGACCGACCCGCTGCTGATGTACTTCACGAGCGGCACGAGCGGACAGCCCAAGATGGTGCTCCACGACCAGACGTATGCCATCGGCCACATCGGCACCGCCGCCTTCTGGCACAACCTGAAGCCCGGTGCGCTGCACCTGACGGTGTCGGACTCCGGCTGGGGAAAGTGTGCGTGGGGAAAGCTCTATGGACAGTGGATTGTGGGCGTCACGCTCTTTGTCTATGACCATGAGAAGTTTACGCCTGCCGACATTCTCCACAAAATCGAGCAGTACAAGATAACAAGTTTCTGTGCGCCGCCCACTATCTACCGTTTCATGATTCGCGAGAACCTCTCAAAGTTCGACTTGTCCTCGCTGCAATATGCAACGACCGCCGGCGAGGCACTCAACGCTGCGGTCTATCAGAAATTCCTCAAGGCCACGGGATTGCAAATCAAAGAGGGCTTTGGACAGACGGAAACGACTTGTCTGCTGGCTACCTTGCCCTGGATTCCTACCAAACCGGGCTCGATGGGCGTACCCATGCCGCAATATGACGTGAAGCTGGTCAGGAACGACGGTACCATCGTGACAAAGCCCGGAGAACACGGACAGATTGCTGTCTGCACGAAGCATGGAAAGCCCGTGGGACTGTTCTGCGGCTACTACAATGATGTCGATTTGACCTATCAGGCTTGGCACAACAACCTTTACTTCACGGGTGACGTGGCTTACTTCGACGAGGATGGCTACTACTGGTATGTGGGTCGTGCCGACGACGTGATAAAGAGCTCAGGCTACCGCATTGGCCCGTTCGAGGTGGAAAGTGCCCTGATGACCCACCCCGCCGTGGTGGAATGTGCCATCACGGGTGTTCCCGACGAGATACGCGGCCAAATCGTGAAGGCAACCATCGTACTGGGAAAAGAATGGAAAGAAAAAGCTGGGGAAGAGCTGATTAAGGAATTGCAGCAACACGTAAAGACTATCACCGCTCCTTATAAATACCCACGTGTGATTGAATTTGTGGATGAACTGCCCAAGACACACTCCGGCAAGATTCGCCACGTGGAAATCAGGGAAAAGGATGCGCAGAAAGCCCAAAAATCCTGTTAGGAAGACGGGGGCTAAAGGGAGGCAGACGGGAAGGTAAACGTCTGCACGTCTTCATAAGTAGGAATGCGCAAGCATACGGAATCATACGCTTCCACGCCGTTCACACGCAACTGCAGGGAAGCGTATCTTTTTTGTGTGTAAGACTCTGCATCGGCGGCAGGACGCTTGTGCAGGAAAGAGACGTAAAGCACCCTGCGCTTCAGGGAATCAAGACAAAAGGCATACTGATGGGTGCCGTTGCCCGTGGTCAGTTCTCCGAACGACAGATTCACGTACTTCCCTTTCTGCCAGACGCTAATCAGCTTGACGGGGTGTTCGTACCGCACCTCAAATTCCTCTGCCGGAACGGGGGCGGAGCAATAGACGGGTGCATTGCTATAAACACGGGGACTGCCATCCCTCCAAGCATAGCTGATGACACTGCGAATCAGCGTGTCCGCCGCCTCGGCTCGCAGTTGTTGCCCTGAAATATCCAGTACCAGCCCATTGTCCAGCGTGGCGGTCTGTGCAACGCCATCTGCATCGATATAGATGTCGCAGACCTCCGTCACAAAATCTGTGACAGGTGCCTCGTCGTCGTCTTTCTTGCATGCCACAAGAAAAAGCAGACCCATCAGATAAATCAGGGAACGACGCATAAGCTACACTCCTTTGGCTTTATTATAGTTGCGAAGCGGGTTGGCATACATGGTCAAGATACGCTCACGGAGGAAAGGTACATCCGGTTTTTCCACCCGCACCTTCGCTATTTTCTCACGGAGGTAAGCCTCAAAGGCCGGTGCATTGACCTTTTCTCCGTTCAGTTCCGCCAACGCCGCTTGGTTGGCTGGGTAAATCCTGTAATTCTTATGAATCTCCTGATCAATGTGCTCCGCAATCAGCCTATAGATTTCGGTGCGGGGAATGGCCTCCGCATCCAACGTGTCGAGCCACTCGTTGATGCAGGGTGCGGCTTCGTAATGGATATGCCCCTTCTTTCCCCAGATGCCGACCTTCATGTTCTCCAGGTCGTCCTGCTTGCTCTTTTTCCAGCCCGGAATGTCACGTTTCTGCTGAAATTCCTGAGCCTTCAAGTAGTCGCACGGGTCATACTCCACGGAGATGGCCAGCGGAACGATATGCATGTCCTTGATATTCCGGATGATGTCGGCGGTGGTTTTCCCTTCCGAAGGGCCCCCTAGCACCAGCATCTTCAGTACGCTCTCCTGAGTCAGGTCGTTGGAATCCTTGGCACGTCCCTCACGCTGCGCAATCCAGATGTTCTCATGCTTCTCGTTGATGGCAAAGTGCATGTACTGACTCATGTGAATGGAACTGCGCAAGGTCTCCTTCGGGGTCAAGCCTCGGTTCACCACAAATGCCTTGTTCATTCGCACCAGTGTCTTAATCCACGGATAAATCAGCAGGTTGTTGCCAATGGCAATCTCCACCGTTTTGGCAAAGCCCGCATCGTTCAGCATCACGTCCAGAATGGCCGAGTCGAGCACGATGTCGCGATGGTTGCTCACAAACGTATAGGAGCCGTCTTTTTTCAGGCTTTCGTCGAAATGGAAACTCCAGCCCGTCGCACACTTTCTCAGACAATACTTCACCACGTGCTTCATGTAGCGAATCTGAAAATCCTGCGGCGTCTTGATGCCGATGAACATCATTCGCAGCAGGGCATTCCGCAGCCCCACAGGCATCCAAGGTACCATGCCCTTGAGAATATGGCTGAACTTACGGTCGGCAAGCATTTCCTCAAACGCCGCCTTCATCTCACCCTCCGCATACGGGCGAATATCATCAAAATCAGAAAGTGTCATATCGTTCGTTGTTTAAAAAGAGGTTCAATATCCAATCTTTATTCCCCTAACTTGTCCTCGATGATTTCCGTCAGCACGTCCTTCATTTCCAAGTTGGCGGCACGTACTTGCTGCGGGATGAAGCTCGTCGGTGTCATTCCTGGGGTCGTGTTGATTTCCAACAGATTGATGACATCGTCACCTGCCTCGTTCTTCGAGATGATATAGTCCATACGAATCATGCCGCTGGCACCCAGCAAGTCATAGATGGCCGAGGTCAAAGCCTGCACACGCTTCGTCGTCTCTTCCGACAGACGGGCAGGCGTGATTTCCTCCACCATGCCGTTGTATTTTGCATCATAGTCAAAGAACTCCGTCTTCGGCACGACTTCCGTAATCGGCAGCACTTGGCCACCACCCGTCCGTGTCTTATACACGCCGTTGCTGATTTCCATGCCCACCATCAGGCTCTCTATCAGCACGTCGTCACTTTCCTCGCGGGCTTTCTCGATGGCAGGCAGAATCTCTTCCTGCGACTTGCACTTCGTTACGCCAAAACTGCTTCCTCCAGCATTCGGCTTCACAAAGCAGGGCAAACCCACCTTGGCTACGATGTCTGCCGCATCCACCACCTTGTCCTTACGGACGAGCACTTCCTCGGCCACCTTTACGCCAAAGCCTTTCAGGTACTGATTCAACGTAAACTTGTCGAAGGTCATCGCCTCCACCAACTGTGAGCAAGTGGAATATGGAATCTTCAGCAAGTCGAAATAGCCCTGCAAAATGCCGTCCTCCCCCGGCGTTCCATGCACCGTGATGTAAGCATAGTCTGGCTTCACGTCCTTGCCCCACTCGTCCTTGAACGAGAAATTGTGCAAATATACGGGCGACGTCTTTCCACTGGGCAGGTGCGCTTTCCAGTCCGTGCCCTTTATCTCAACCGTATAAACCTCATAATGCTCACGATCCAGCCACGAACTGATACCCGCAGCCGAGCGCATGGAAACATCATGTTCCGAGGAATCTCCTCCTGCTATGATAGCAATAATCTTTTTCATGTCTCTATTTTTCTTCTGTTTCAGCGTATGTACGCCATTTATTCAACAAATTCGTAATATCCTCCGGCAGTTCCGAGTCGAACATCATTTCCTGTCCCGTTCGTGGATGCACAAAACCCAGCGTCTTTGCATGGAGCACCTGGCGAGGACATAGTTTGAAGCAATTCTCGATAAACTGTTTGTATTTTGCCGTTGGCAATCCCTTCAGCACCTGGTCACCGCCATAGCGTTCGTCGGCAAACAGCGGATGGCCGATGTGTCGCATGTGCGCCCTGATTTGGTGCGTCCGTCCTGTCTCCAGCACACACTTCACCAACGTGGTATAGCCATAGCGCTCTAATATATAATAATGTGTAACGGCATGTTTTCCATTCTCCGAGTCAGGTGGAAACACAGCCATGCGCAACCTGTCCTTTGGGTCGCGGCCAATGTTGCCCTCAATGCGGCCTTCATCTTCCTGAAAGTTGCCCCACACCAGGGCATTGTACTCCCGTTTCGTCGTCTTATTGAAAAACTGCAGCCCCAGGTGCGTCTTGGCCTCAGCCGTCTTGGCTATCACAATCAGGCCGCTCGTGTCCTTGTCGATGCGATGCACCAGACCGATTTCTGGATTGTTGATGTCATACGCCGGCGCATCCTTGAAATGCCAAGCCAACGCATTCAGCAACGTTCCCTTCCAGTTGCCGAAGCCCGGATGAACCACCAGTCCGGCGGGCTTGTTCACCACCATGAGGTCGGCATCCTCATACACAATATCCAGCGGAATGTCCTCCGGGCTGATTTTATTGTCATAGTGCGGACGGTCGAGCATCACCTGAATCACGTCGTCGGGCTTCACCTTGTAGGAACGCTTCACGGGCTTCCCGTTCACAAGGATGAATCCCGCATCCGCCGCCTTCTGCACCCGGTTGCGGCTTGTGTTGCTCATTACGATGAACAGATACTTGTCTATGCGCAACAACTTCTGACTCTTGTCGCACACAAACCGATGATGTTCGTACAAGCCCGACTGTTCGTCCAGCTCCAGGTCATCCTCCTGTTCATCCTTTATCAATTCCGCCTCGTCCATATATCACTGTGTCTTTCGTGCTTCCTTAGAAATCCATGTCGAAATCGACAGCTCCCTCTGGTTCCGCCTCGTACATCGAATCCAGCTCCAGCGAGTCACTCTCGCCCGCACCCGCCAGGATGGTCAGCGCACGGTCACGCGACACCATCTGTCCGGCGTACAATTCACGCATACCCTGACGCACCCCGACCACAAAGTCGCGTGGCTGTCCCTCCACACGCAGGCAGGGTGTCAGGCTAAAGCCCAATGCCTTCAGCTGGGCCTCTGCTTCGCGCAGCGAACTGTTCTGTACAATGTCTGGGAACTTTACCTTCGGTTCCCCCTTCAGGTTGATGGTCAGGTAGATGATGCGGCCACTTTTCACGTAGCTGCCGCCTTTTGGTGTCTGCTCAATCACAGCCCCTGGCCGCGCCTTTGCCTGATAAATCGAGTCGGCAATTTCCACACGCAGTCCTGCCGCCTGCAACTCCTCTGTGGCATTGTTGGCCGAACTGCCCACCACATCGGGCACCTCAATCTTCTCACCATGGTGCGTAAATTCGCCCAACGCATAGAAAACAATGACCGGCGCAGCGATTAACACCAGTGCCATCAGGGCGATGTTCACCCAGAATATCACACCCGAACGGCCACAAAAATATGTTCTAAGTCCCATTTTCTCTCTGTTTCGTCAAGTTCAACTTCATGATTCACGACGCAAAGTTAAACAAAAAAAAGCAGAAGTCTGTAAAAAACTCCTGCTTTTATTCTCGTTACTTGGAATTTACTTTCCGTGGTGCTCGCTCGATACGGACAACTTCTTGCGTCCCTTCTTGCGACGAGCTGACAAAACGCGGCGGCCATTGGCAGTCTGCATACGCTCACGGAAACCGTGCTTGTTAATTCTCTTCTTGTTGTGAGGTTGGAATGTTCTTTTCATAATCTTATATCTTTATTAATTATTCATTTTTAACTTCTGACTTCAAAAGCGGTTGCAAAGTTAGACTTTTTCCACAAAATGGCAAAATAAAAAGCCGATTTATATCAACTTTTTTTGTCATTTTAATGTAAATCCGTAAATTTGCACCCGATTTTCAACAGTAAAGAACTCAAAACGCAAAAAAAATCTTATGGCTATTTTAGCAGGCGACATTAAAAAGAACGTGTGCCTTCGCCTCGACGACGGCAAAATTTATGTAGTAATCGACTTCCTTCACGTCAAGCCAGGCAAGGGCAACACCGTGATGCGTACCAAGTTGCGCAACGTGGAAGATGGACGTGTGCTTGAGCGCACTTGGATTGTATCTGCCAAGCTCGACGACGTACAGGTTTCACACCAGCAATTCCAATTCCTCTACAAGGAGGGCTCTGACCTCGTGTTCATGAACACAGAGACTTACGAGCAGGTAAACATCGCTAAGGAGCTCATTACCGGCGGCGACTTCCTCAAGGAGGGTGAGACCATGGTCATGGCATCCATCGACGAATCCACTGGTGCTATCCTCACTGCCGAGGCACCCGTAAAGGTTGTCCTTCAGGTAACCTACACCGAGCCGGGTCTGAAAGGCGACACAGCAACCAACGCAACCAAGCCAGCCACTCTTGAAACCGGCGTGGAAATCCGTGTGCCACTCTTCATCAACGAGGGCGACCTCGTCGAGGTTGATACACGCGACGGCTCTTACGTAACTCGCAAGTAATCCCTTCGTCCACAAGACACTACTGAATAGCAACAGCGATGCCAACGGCACCGCTGTTTTTTTGTATGCTCAATATGGGCATCACCTACTGGGTATATGTTCCGAGTAACCCCTAATAGCCGGCATTGCATAGCCAAAGGCAAAGGTGTCTCGTGATTTTGTTTAGCTGATGGCTCCCCAGTTGATGTTGGTTTCGCGCAGGGCGTTGAGGCGCTGCCAGGCTATCTGGTATTCGGGAAGGGATTCGGTGGGGTCGGTGTCGATGAGGCGTTGGGCGGAGGCACGTGCGTAGGTGAGGATTTGACCGTCGCGGGCGATGTTGGCGATTTTCAGGTCGAAGGCCATGCCCGACTGCTGGGTGCCTTCAAGGTCGCCGGGGCCTCGGAGTTTCAGGTCTTCTTCAGCTATTTCGAAGCCGTCGGTGCTATCGACCATGATTTGCAGGCGACGACGGGTGGTGGCGCTGATTTCGTACTTGGTCACCAGGATGCAGTAGGATTGGTCGGCTCCACGGCCTACACGTCCGCGCAGCTGATGGAGCTGGGAAAGGCCGAAGCGTTCGGCATTCATGATGATCATGACGGAGGCATTGGGCACGTTGACACCCACCTCGATGACGGTGGTGGCGACGAGTATCTGGGTGCGACCGCTGGCAAAAGCCTCCATCTCGCGGTCTTTCTCGGCGGACTTGAGTTTGCCGTGTACGCGGCTGACCTTGTATTCGGGAAAGGCGTCGCACATCTGTGCATAGCCGCGCTCCAGGTCTTGGAGGTCGAGTTTCTCGGTTTCCTCGATGAGGGGATACACCACATAGACCTGCCGGCCCAGGCTCAGTTCCCGTCGCATGGACGCATAAATGTCGTTGAGGTGGGCCAGAAAGCGGTGGATGGTGTGGATGGGCTTGCGACCCGGAGGCAGTTCGTCGATGACGGAGACGTCGAGGTCGCCATAGAGGGTCATTGCGAGGGTGCGGGGAATGGGGGTGGCCGTCATGACGAGGACGTGGGGGAATGAGCCCCGTTGTTCTGTGGTTTTGTTCCAAAGCTTGGCCCGTTGTGCCACCCCGAAGCGGTGTTGCTCGTCGATGATGGCAAAGCCAAGGTTACGGAACTGCACACCATCTTCGATAACGGCATGGGTGCCGATGAGGATGTGGACGGAGCCGTCGATGAGGCCCTGCAAAACCTCTTTGCGGCGTTTGCCCTTGACGGAGCCGGTGAGGAGTTCGATGCGCAGGGACATGTCGCCGACGAAGTTGCGCAGGGTTTCGAGATGTTGTTCGGCCAGGATTTCGGTAGGTGCCATGATGACGGTCTGGTAGCCGTTGTCGATGGCGATGAGGGCGCAGAGTAGGGCGACGAGGGTCTTGCCAGAACCGACATCGCCTTGGAGCAGACGGTTCATCTGCCGGCCAGAACGCATGTCCTCGCGTATCTCGCGGACGACCCGCTTCTGTGCGCCAGTCAGCTGGAAAGGAAGGTAGTGGTGGTAGAAGGTGTTGAAGGCATTGCCTACGGTGCTGAAGACGAATCCGTTCTCCTTCTGCTTTCGGTTGCGGGCGTAGCGCAGGATGTTGAGTTGCACGTAGAAAAGTTCCTCGAACTTCAGGCGGGCTTGGGCACGGCGCAGGGCTTCGGCACTGGTGGGGAAGTGGATGTTGCGGATAGCCTCGTCGTAGGACATCAGGTGGTATTCCTCTACGACGGGCTGGGGAAGTGTCTCAGGCAGCGGCTGGGTGATGAGCTTGAAGAGGTTGCCCATGAGTTTTGCGATGGTTGAGGAAACCAGGAAACTCTTCTTCATGCGCTCGGTCGTGTGGTAGTGGGGACGGAAAGAAGGCTTCCCCTCTTCCCCGGCTCCTCTCTCCCTATCGGGCGAGGGGAGGGAAAGTGGGTTGTATGATGGAATGTCCCCTTCTTCATTAAGGGGAAGGGTTGGTGAGAGGGGCTTTAGCGTGTTGTAGTAGAGTTCGGTGGGTGCCTCCTCGATGTCTGGGTGACTGATTTGCAGACTTCCGTTAAAGACGGTGGGTTTGCCGAAGATGATGTACGGGGTGCGTACCTTGTAGGCTTTGCTGACGAATTTCAGGCCACGGAACCAGACCAGGTCGATGAATCCGCTGCCATCGGAGAAATGGCCGACGATGCGTTTGTGGTGTCCCTCACCAAATTCCTCCACCGACATGATTTGCCCGCAGAGCTGCACGTGAGGCATGTTGCCCGTAATCTCGGCGATGCGGTAGAATTTCGTGCGGTCAACGTATCGGTAGGGATAGTAGTTGAGCATGTCGCCCATCGTCTTGATGCCGATTTCCTTTTCCAAGAGTTCGGCCCGTCCGGGGCCTACGCCTTGCAAGTATTTTATTTCGGTGGACGGTTGGAACATGGGAAAGTTGTAGAATGAGGGGTGAAAGTTAGTTGATGAGGATGCGGTCGCCCAACTTTTTGGCGAGTTCGCGCTGGAAGATGCTGAGTTTCATGTAACGTTGCATGGCCTCTTCGCAGTGGGCTGGGTCGCTCATCTGTGCCTGGCAGTCTTTCATCTCGCTGTTGATGATGGCAAACTTGTAGTCGAGCATCAGATGGAAGATGTAGTCGGGCATCAGTTCCTGTTCCGACGGCATTTCCATGCGCTTGGAGAGTTGGTAACGCTCGGTCATGAGGTTGGCGGCCTCGCGGCTGATTTCCAAGTTGGGGCTGTTGAGAAAGTAGCGGCTTGCGACGAAGCCCTCGTTGTCAATGTGTTCGACGGCCTCGGCAAGCATCAGATTGTAGAGCGGTGTCTGGAACTGGATGCCGTCGCCTTGTAGGTCGTTTGCTACGAAGGAAATGAGGGGAATGGCCAGCGGTTGTCCGGCCTCGTCCTCACACTCGATGACCTGCTCACCGTAACGGACGATGAGAGTCATAATCATGCGTTCCAATCCGTGGAAGAAAGAGGATGGGGCGGTGGTGGATGTCGGGGTGGGGGTAACAGGCGTCTGCACGGTTTCCGGCGGAAGGTCGGGCAGGAAATCCGGCGGAAGTTCCTCGCTTTCGATGGTTCCTGCCGGAGGGGGAGTCGTGTCGGACGTTATGGCCTCGGCGTTCTGACGTTCGGCCAGGCGCTGTTGGCGCTCTTGTTCGATGGTGGCCTGCTTGCGCATTTGCTCCAAGGCAGCCTGTTTGTTTTTGGAAATCTCCCTCAAGAGCATAGCCTCGTCCTGTTGCAGCAATTCGGCGCACTCATGGACGTAGGCAGAGCGAAGAATCTCGTCAGGAATGACGGAGATGCTATAGACGATGCTTTGTGTGAGCTGGGCACGTTTCAAAGGGTCTCGGCTTGCGTCTTTCAGGAGTAGGTTGGTCTTGAAGATGATGAAGTCGGTCTGATGCTCCTCGACGTAGGACTTGAATTCTGTAGCATTGTGCTTACGGGCAAAGCTGTCGGGGTCGTCACCGTCGGGCAGGAGGAGGATTTTGACGTTCATGCCCTCAGCCAGGAGCATGTCGGTGCCTCGCAGGGCTGCGTGGATGCCGGCCTCGTCACCGTCGTAGAGTAGGGTGATGTTGTTGGTGTAGCGGTGGAGCAGGCGGATTTGCGCCTCGGTGAGGGCGGTACCTGAGTTGGCCACGACGTTCTCAACACCGCATTGGTGCATGGAAATGACGTCGGTGTAGCCTTCCACCATATAGACACGGTCTTCCTTGGCAATCTGTTTTTTGGCCTGGAAGATGCCGTAGAGTTCGCGGCCCTTGTTATAGATGTTGGATTCCGGGGAGTTGATGTATTTCTGACTGACACCCTTGGTTCGGGTGTCGAGCACACGACCACCAAAAGCAACGATTTTTCCGCTGACGTTGAACCAGGGGAACATGACGCGGCCTCGGTAGCGGTCGTTCACCCGTCCATCGTCTTTTCGGTAGCACAGGCCAGTCTTGATGAGATATTCTTCCTTATAGCCTTTCTGAACGGCGGCGGTGGCAAGGGCATTCCACTTGTCGAGCGAGAAACCGAGCCGGAACTTCTCGATGATGTCGTCGCGGAAACCACGGCTGCGGAAGTAGGCGAGTCCGATGGCTTGTCCGTCGATGTCGCTTTTCAGTACGTCGTGGTAGTATTGACTGGCCCATTCGTTGACGTTAAACATGGCCTCGCGCTCGTTGAGCTGTTGTCGCTGTTCGGGGGTGATTTCTTTGTCCTCAACCTCGATACCGTATTTTTTTCCGAGAAATTTCAGTGCCTCGATATACGACAACTGCTCCATTTTCATAATGAAATGGACGGAGTTACCGCCTTCTCCACAGGCAAAGCACTTGCAGATGCCCTTGGCGGGAGACACGTGGAAGGAAGGGGTTTTGTCGTCGTGGAAAGGGCACAGACCTTTGTAGTTTGCACCGGCCCGGCGCAAAGTTACGTATTCGGACACCACATCCACAATGTTGGCGGCGTCGATAATTCGGTCTATGGTTGTTTGGTCGAGCATCTGTCGAAAGGCTCTTTCACGAATGTTCTGGCTTAGAGTGTGGTTGCGTAGTTTCTAATCATGCTTAGAAACTCTTGGCGTAGGGTTGCGTCTTCGGCGAATACGCCTGTATATTCACGTGTGACCGTGTAGGCACCCTGTTTCTCCACTCCGCGCATCTGCATACATAGGTGCTGCGCCTCAAGCACAACGATGACGCCTTTGGGGTTGAGTGATTCCTGAATGCAATCGCAAATCTGCTTGGTGAGTCGTTCCTGGACTTGGAGTCGGTGGGAGAAAATGTTAACCACCCGTGGAATCTTGCTTAGTCCCGTGATATATCCGTCGGGGATGTATGCCACATGTGCCTTCCCGAAGAAGGGCAGAATGTGGTGTTCGCACAGGGAATAGAACTCGATGTCCTTCACGACAATCATTTTGTTGCATCGCTCTGCAAATTTTGCGGAGTTCAGTACGGCTGAGGCATCGACTTCGTAGCCACTGGTAAGTTCCAACATGGCCTTTGCCACACGTTTTGGGGTTTTGAGCAATCCTTCGCGGCCAATGTCCTCGCCGATGGTTTGGAGATTGCTTCTTATGGCCTGTTCAATCGCACTGAGTTGTTCGTCTTTTGTCATTTTCTTATTTTTTTTGAAAAGGGGTGATAGAACCCTTTGTGATTTTTACGTTGTCTGAAAAATCGAGGAAGAAAAGATTGGAATCCCGTTTTTCAGACATTCTTGCTGTCTTATTATTATATATATGTGTGGATGGTATGGGTTTATTGATAGATGTAGATTTCGGAGCGCACAATCATGGCATCTTGGCCAATGCCGGCACCCCGTAGTTTCTGTAAGGCATCCCATGCCTTTTGCCGGTCGGTGAAATCGCCCACGCGGCATCGCCAGTGTGGAGACTCGAACGATGTGTAAGTTTGGTATTCGGGAAAGAGTGCAGAGACTTTCTCGGCAGCCTGTTGTGCCTTGGCCTGATGAACGCGCTGGCTACCGCCCCAGTAAATCTGGATGCGGAATCCCCTCACCTTTGTCTTTTTGCCCGTTTGCTGCACTCCGCTCTCCTCGTCCACAATTTTCTGCTGCGACTTGTCATCAGTGGAGGGGGTGGCCTGATGCCGCCCCTTTCCATTGATGATGTCGGTCAAACGCTGGTCTTGCGTAATGGTCACGACGCCCTGACCGTCCACCCTTTTTGTGAGTTTGTTGATGAATGCGGTCTGTGCGTTCATGGCAGCAGCGAAAGCCAAAGTCACAACTATACAAAATAGTTTATGCATAACGTTTGATAGGGTTTTTTCTGAGATTTTTTATTTCCAAGCGTCGATGATACCCTTGAAGTCGGCAACCTTGAGCGAAGCGCCACCGATGAGGCCACCGTCGATGTCTGGCTTGGCGAACAGTTCAGGAGCGTTGCTTGCCTTACAAGAACCACCGTAGAGGATGGAAGTGTTTGCGGCAACCTCAGCACCGTACTTCTCTGCTACGCAAGAGCGGATGAATGCGTGGATCTCCTCAGCCTGCTCTGCTGTGGCAGTCTTGCCTGTACCGATAGCCCAGATGGGTTCGTAGGCAATGACAACATTTGCAAACTGCTCGGCTGTGAGGTGGAACACGCTGCCTTCGAGTTCTGCCTTGCAGACAGCCTCCTGCTCGTTGGCCTCACGCTGTGCCAATGACTCACCGATGCAGAAAAGGATTTTCAGACCATTTGCCAAAGCGAGGTCAACCTTCTCCTTCAGAATAGCCGGAGTCTCATTGTAGTACTCGCGACGCTCAGAGTGACCGAGGATAACATACTCAGCACCTGTGGATTTAACCATCTCAGCAGACACCTCACCTGTGTAAGCACCCGAAGCCTTGTCTGCGCAGTTCTCTGCACCGAGGTTGATAACCTTGTGGTCAATCATCTCGGAAACCTTTGCAAGGTGGATGAATGGGGTACAGATGATAACGTCGCAATTAGGTTTGTCTGCAGCCAGTGCCTCGTTCAGGCCCTTTGCAAGTTCAATACCTTCCTGAAGATTCTTGTTCATCTTCCAGTTACCAGCAACAATTTTCTTTGCCATAATCGTAATGATGTTTTAAATGTTAATAATGAAATGTTTTTAATATGAGGTTGTTGTTTTAATCTTCCATTTTCAAGAGTTGCATCTTCTTCGACTTCCGTTTCCATTTTCTGTAGAGCGAGAATCCTGAACCGATTCGGTCTATGAGCACAAAGGCCAACAGCGGAAAGAAGAACGATTTCAGGACACTAAGTATCTTGTCCTCTTGCTGCAAAGTTCCTATCTCCAGATTCTCCAATCGGTCACAGAGCACATACTCGTCAGGAATTTGGTAATTGCTCCATTTCCTGATAACCACGCCGTCCTTCAGCAGCAGCAATCCTGGTGCCGATCTCACCACAGTCTTCAGTTCCCGGTCATCGCAGAGGTAGAAGGGATATTCCGCTCCGGTGTGTTCCCGCCAATATTCCTGCTCTTCCTCGCTCTCTGAACCCGTCAGGCAATAGAAGCCGTATTTGTTGTCCTGCGCATATTCATACGTTTCGTTGACCAAGTCGATACATCCTTCGTCGGCATGTAGCAAATTCGGAATGACCAACAGAAATGTATAACCGCTTTCGTAGAGGATGTCCTCCGTCACGTCTTCCCCCGTTTCAGCGTCGGTGATGAACAGGTTGGCTGCTTTCAGACTATTTTCGGCGGCTATTCTTGTGCGCTTCGTCTCCACATAATGCCACGTGGAGTCCGGGTCGTCGTCCTCGGCGTTCAGTTCCATTCGCTTTCCGTCCTTTTCATACACGATTTTCACATCAAACGTAGCGTGGCTTTGTGAATTACTCACCGCTTTCAAATCCGTACCAATTTTGTAAGGACGGAAATCCAAGACGGGCAGGGCATAGACGCAATAGACTGTATAGCCCAGGATGTACACGGTGGAAAACAGTGTGACCAACCACTGTGTGTTGTGCCCCACGAGTTTCAGGTGTAGCCTGTAGTATTTCAGGTTGATGATGGCAAATGCCAGCAACACGATGTTCTTCAAAACGGTGGCCCCGTTGCTGATGACCAGCACGTCGCCGAAGCAACCGCAGTCACTCACAGGGTCAAACGCCCAGATATATACCGTCAGCAGCGTCATCATCCCCATGACGAGGGTCGTGAGACGGGCCGTCTGTACTCGGCTCATGCCAAAAAGCAGGTAAACGCCCAACGAAAACTCCAACAAGGCCAATGCTCCTGCCGCAATCACCAGCGAGAAAAACGGAACCTGTTCCAGTCCGAATGCTGTAGCATAGTCTCGCAGCTTGAACGCCATGCCGAACGGGTCGTTGGCTTTCACGAAACCGGAAAAAACAAAAACCGCAGCCAGCGTAAATCGGGCCACGTTCACGGCGATTTTCAGAAAAATCTCCTTTGTCTCTTCCTTCATGTTCCTGTGCCTTATGCCTCCGCTTCGCTCAACTTAATCAGTCCGAAGACGGAATAGTTAATCATGTCCAGGTAATTCGCGTCGATGCCCTCCGAAATGAGCGTCTTTCCGTCGTTTTCCTCAATTTGCTTTGTGCGATTCAGTTTCATCAGAATCAGGTCGGTGTAGCTGCTTACCCGCATCGAGCGCCAAGCCTCGTCGTAGTCGTGGTTCTTCTTCAGCATCAGCTCCAACGCCGATTTCGCATATTTGTCGTACAGGTCCATGGCTTGTTCCACACCCATGTCTTCCGTCTCTGCATACCCCTTCTCCAGTTGGATGAGTCCTACGATTCCGTAGTTTACAATGCCTTGAAATTCCGGGTAGATTCCCTCGCCGACCCACGACTCGCCTTTCACTTCCAGGCTGCGGATGCGGTTGGCCTTGATGAATATCTGGTCGGTCACACTGCTGGGACGCATAATCCTCCAAGCCGCACCATAGTCGTGTAGCTTCTTGAAAAACACCTCCCGGCATCCAGCCATCGCCTGTTTGAATTGTTCTTCCGTGTTCATCTTCTTTATATAATAAGTGTGCAAAGGTAGCGGAAATCGTTCGCTTTTCAAAAAAATATGGATAAAAGATGCCCGTCCATCATTTTTTTGTTAATTTTGTGCCGCTTTTTAATCTCAAAACCGCATAATCGCACATCCGTATGCCTTATGACAACTTGCACCAATTGATAGAACTTGGCGAATGGGAGCAGTTGAACCGTTTCTTTTCGGCGATGAGCAACAGCGAGTTTCGCCGTGCCGAGTCATATGTTCGGAAATCGGTTTTGCCCGCCCTTCCTAACGATGCCTTTTGGGAGGCCCTCTACCACCTCGTCCAGTATCGGCGGCAGGCATTCCTCAGTGGTGTACTTTCTGCTGGGGAACATGCCAACGACGGAACCCTCAACCTACGCTGTCAGGGAGCCTTTCATCTCTCTGCCTATCTTCACGAAACTCATCCACTCTCCGTCCCCAAGGTCGTCGGAATGCTCTTGCCACTTTTGCAGGACAAGCAGCAAGTCGAAGACCTCTTCCACACTTTTCGCATCGATGATCAGCGGCAACGGGTGTTGGCCCTCCTCAGGGTGGAATCTCCTCATGCCTACTACCTGCTCTTCAATGCCTTGCGTCACATACCAGACAACCGTCCCCTCGCACTGAATTGCTGCCGTTACATCATGAGCCGTAAAAACGACATGGCCTACAACATGGCCGCACTCCTGCAAGCCTATTTTGGACTCGACGAGTTGCGAGGTCAGTTCTCCCTGAACATTCAGCCTTACGAACTTTCACTCCTCGACCGTGGGCCACAGACCTTCTACAACATACTGAACGGAAAACGCCCTAAACTATGACTCATCTCACCCTCTACGAACTCAACAATCTCGTGCGCTCCTCCATCGACCACACTTTTAAGACCGCCTACTGGCTGTTGGCCGAACTCAGCGAAGTGTCAGAGCGTCACCGGCACTGCTATGTGGAGTTTGTCCAAAAGGATGAACATTCCGGCAATCTCTTGGCAAAGGCTCGCGGACAGATTTGGGCTAACCGCTGGGCTTTTATAGCTCCTTATTTCCTGCGTACTACCGGGCGCAACCTCTCCGTCGGAATGCAGGTGTTGGTACAGGTTCAGGTCACTTTCCACGAACTCTATGGCTATTCCTTGAATGTGCTCGATATAGACCCCGTTTACACTCTGGGCGACATTGCCCGCCGTCGTCAAGAAATCCTCCGCACATTGCACGACGAGGGCATCGACACCATGAACAAGGACCTGCCGCTTCCTATGCTACTGCAACGCATCGCCATCATTTCCTCGCCCACGGCGGCAGGCTATGAGGATTTTTGCATCCAACTGCATTCCAACCCCTTCTCCCTTGCTTTCCAGACGCAGCTCTTTCCCGCTGTCATGCAAGGGAACGAAGTGGAGCAAAGCGTGATTCATGCGCTCGATGCCATTGCGGAATGTCAGGAACTGTGGGATGCCGTGGTGATTATTCGTGGCGGTGGTGCCTCGTCCGACCTTTCCGGCTTCGACACTCTGGAACTGGCCGAAAACGTAGCCCAATTTCCCTTGCCCATCATTACTGGCATCGGACATGAGCGTGACGACACCGTCATCGACCTTGTGGCCCACACCCGTGTAAAGACACCGACCGCCGCCGCCACCTTCATTGTAAACCACCAGAAGCAGCAGGCTGACTGGGTGGAAACCCTGGCCGACCGGCTTTCCACCGCTGCTATTCAGACTGTTACTCAGAAAACGGATGAAATCCGTCTGCTGACGACAAGGCTGCCCGCCGCCGTCTTTATGCGGCAAGGCCGTGAGGCCGCAAGGCTCGACCGATTGGCTCATGTCTTGCAACACACCGCCCTGCAATATATTGCCGCACGTCGGGGACAGGTGGATTTGGAGTCTCATGCCCTTCGTTCAGCCCTTTCTGCTTTTTTGCAAACCCAACACACCCACCTGCAACTCGCCCAACACGCCCTTGAAGCTGCTGACCCCATCCGCATCCTTCGCCTCGGCTACAGCATCACCCGCCTTCATGGCAAAGCCCTCAAGGACACCCGCTCCCTCTCGTCCGGCGACATACTGGAAACCCAACTCGCCGACGGTACCATCCTTTCAAAAGTGAAAAGTAAAAAGTAAAACATAAAAAAACCCCTTTCTATCCACTTCTTCCACCGCTCTACATGGAGAGAGGAACAGAGAGATTTTATCAAGTATGAAAACCTACGAACAGTCCATGAAACGCCTTCAAGAGATTGTTACTCAAATCGAGAATGGCGAAACAGACATCGACTCATTGGCCGCCCGCCTCAAAGAAGCACGCCAACTCGTTGATTTCTGTCGAGAGAAACTCACCAAAGTGGAAACCGAGGTCAAAACCCTCCTTGAAGCCCCCAAACCGTAACTTTGCCTCACTCCGACAACCTGTAAAAAAAGTTAATAGAGTGAAAAAAACTTAACAGTTTCAGGACTTTCTTGCTACTCTGCTATTTATATTGTACCTTTGTGCCGATTTTGCGGAAAAAGGTATGACCGTAAAACCGCAAAGCCATAAAAACCGTACAACCGTAAAAATGGAGAAAACACTCGTAATCTTAAAGCCAGGAGCCGTTCAGCGGGCACTGGTAGGCGAAGTAACAGCACGTTTTGAGCGCAAGGGACTGCGTCTTGCTGGTATGAAAATGATGCAACTCACCGACGAATTGCTCAACGAACACTATGCTCACCTTGCAGGCAAACCCTTCTTCCAGCGCATTAAAAACTCTATGATGGCTTCACCAGTAGTTTGTTGCTGCTACGAGGGTGTTGATGCCGTGGAGACCGTCCGCAGTATGACTGGCTCGACCAACTCTCGCAAGGCTGCCCCAGGCACCATCCGTGGTGACTACGGTATGTCCTTTCAAGAGAACATCATCCACACGTCCGATTCTCCCGAAAACGCCATCATTGAGCTGAATCGCTTCTTCCGCCCCGATGAGATTTTCGATTACGTTCCTGGCGTATTCCAATATCTCTACGCCAACGACGAGTACTAATACCATTTTTCCATTTCCCAAGATGGGGGTGGAGCAGCTAATTTTAAAAATCCAATCTTCAATCTATAAACTACCCGTGAGACTAACTAAAATCCTTTCAATCGCCATCTTCTCGTCCATGAGTCTTGGTACACTGGCACAAGACCTCATCGCCAGCCAGGCTCCATCCGACCGGAAGATGCAAGATATCAACAAAGTAAAACTCAACCGCACTATCAATGTCGATCTCTCCGATCCGGCGAGCGACATTTATACGAATTGGACCCGGAAAATCCGTACCGAGGAGGGCCACGTGCCTGCCAACTTCAAGGTGGATTTGCGGGGCTTTTTCATGCCCACCCCCAGCCGCATTGTCACTTCCAAGTTTGGTCGTCGTTGGGGTCGTCAGCACGAAGGTCTCGACATCAAGGTCTATACCGGCGACACCATCCGCGCTGCTTTCGACGGAAAAGTCCGCATCGTTGACTTCAACCGTCGTGGCTACGGATACTACGTCGTGATTCGCCACCCCAACGGTTTGGAAACCCTCTACGGCCACCTCTCCAAACAGCTTGTACGGGAAGACCAGATTGTACGTGCCGGTGAAGTCATCGGACTCGGTGGTAGCACGGGACGTTCTTTCGGTTCACACCTCCATTTCGAGACCCGTCTGCTCGGACAACCCATTGACCCCGCCCTCATGTTCGACTTTGCCAATCAGGACGTGACAGGTGACTTCTTCGCTGTGCGCAACCGTTCCCTGACCAAAGGCACACTGGCTGCTGCCAACGTCGAGGCTATGGAGGAACAGGCCAAGCAGCGTGAAGGTGTTCTGCTTGTATCTTCTGACCTGTCGGCAGTTGAGGCCGCTGAGAACGTATCCGGTGAGGAAACAGCCAATGTGGATATATTGGCCGTTCAGCCTTCCAGCAAGAAAGCTTCCCGTTCTTCCCGTCGTTCACAGCGTTCTGCCACCTACCGTGTGAAGAGCGGTGACAACCTCTCGGCCATTGCCAAGCGTCATGGCACCACCGTTGACCGTCTGTGTCGGCTCAACGGCATCAGTAAACGCACCATCCTCCGTCCCGGACAAGTCTTGAAATGCTCATAAGATAAACAAATCCATACATTTCAGGCATCCACCTCTCATCGGTGGATGCCTTTTTTTCGCCCTCCCCACAGTGGGGAGAATGGCTGGATGAAGAAATATAAGAGAGGGATGGTCTTAGTGTAGTTGTGACTCAATGAACTTTTGGGCTTCAATGGAAAGATGCTTCTTTGTATTGCCTTGATAGGGGAGTTTCAGGGGGTCAGAAAATTTGTTTGAGGTGTCAATGACTCCAATCACTTGTGTCCGTTTGTTGAATTTCAATTTGACTTGCTTTTGGGAAAATTTGTTAGTGAATTTGGACGAGGAAATATATTTCGGGGTGAAAAAACGGTTGAGGGGTAACGGAATATCAATGATGTCGTCGGCATCCATTTTGCAAATGGCTTCCCGCAGTTGGAGGAAATCCTTCGTGAACAAACCTTCACCATTGTGGCAGCGATAGTAGCTTGAAAAGGTTTTGTAGATGTTCTTGCTTCCTTCCATGTACATTTTGACAAAGTCTTCCTGATGATTCATCTCGTTGAAGTAGGGAATGACCATCGTGCGGCGACGAGAGTGATTGAACTTTTTATTTTCATCCAGCACTTTTTGTGAGAATACGTTTTCGTCTGTGAGCAACCGCCGGTGCAAGAGGTCGAGCGCAAAGCTTTTCTTGTACATCAATAAACCTTCTTTCGGGTTTTTGTAATAGGCTTTTTCAGCCGACATGATGGTTAAAAGTCCTGGATAGTCGTCTGGTTCCTTTTTCAATATTATTTTGATGTGGGGATAAATGATGGTGGCGTTGCTGAGTTCTTTGGTATGTGGATGTTGTTGGATGAAATAGTAGAGGGCCTGTTTGATGTCTTTGCTTTCCACGCCTAATAGGTCGTTTGACACTTCTGCTTGGTATTCAGGTATCGATTCGAATCCGGGTGTCACGCTCCAATAGAACACGTCGCAGCTGTCGGCCTCGTAGTTGTTGTCGATTTTTGATGGCGGGGCTTGCGTTTGCCTTTGTTCCTGAGTCTGGGTCTTGGTGGTCTGGTCTGGCTGGTTGCTGGTCTTTTGCCGATATTCCATCCTTTGTAGATGTCTCTTCAGGTTGCTGTGGCGATGGGTGTAGATGCTGACGGAGACAAGGATGATGATGGCTGAGGTAAGAATCCAGCGGAGGGCGGGCCACAGCCGGAACAGGAACCAAATGACGATGCCCGTGAAGAAGCCTCCAAAATGGCCGCTTGTGCTGATATCTTCGCCGAAACTCCTTACCAAGTTGATGCCGAGCAGGGGCAAGATGGCGTTCAACTCTCCTTTGAAGGGGTTTTCAGGCTCACTCTTCGGATCCATGGTATTTTGGTTTGCTTTTTGCTCCCTTGAATAGTCTCTCAATACGTCCAATGCCCAAAATGTCATCAGGCCGAACACGCCGCCGGAGGAACCGACATTGTTGTAGTTGCTGAAGTAAAGCACGAATACGCCTGACCCGAAGACGGATAGCAGGAAAACGACCAGGGGCAGGAAGTTCTTGTGTCTTAGATACAAGAATAGCATACAATAGTAGTATGCAAAGAGGTTCGACACCAGGTGAAAGAATCCGTTATGCAGAAAGGCATGGGTCATCAGTCGCCACCATTCCCCCCTGACGAGGACAAGCGAGTAGTGGAGCGAGCCGTATTCCACATAAGCAAGGGGTCTGTTTTCGGCTGAGAAGGTCACGAGGAACATGAAGAACATGGCCAGTGGCACAATGACGAAGATGAAGATGATAGACAGGAATTTGGTGGTGAGGAAGCCGCCGTTGGTCTGTTCCTTGCCAGCCGAGTCTTCATATTCCTTGACGACGTACCAGGACCGATAGACGAAGAAGAGCACCAGCCCCTCAATGAGTAGTACGATTTGCCAGATTTGTGCCACCGTCTTTCTGGCATCGTCATTGAAAAAGAAGGGGGAAAAGCGCATCTCTACATATTCTCCGACACTGTAGAACAGGACGAAGGAGAGGCAGGGCAGGGCGTACCATATCAACTTCTCGATGCTGTCGTGAATGGCGCGGATGTAGTGGCGGCACAACCAGAGGTGAAGCCCCGTGAGGAGTGCCGGAATCAGGTAGGTTGTGAAGAAGTTTTCCGCTTCCTGTGATAAGGAAGCCGTCAGCCACACCCACCGGACAAATCCCCACAGGAGGGAGAGGGTGATGGATAGCCCGACGATGTGGAACATGGCGTAGTAGCGGTTCCGATAGTATTGCTGGTCGGGCAAAACAAGCGGCTGGATTTCGGTTTGGGGTGCTTTCTTCCCTTTTTTCTTCTTCGATTTTGACATGGGGTGGGGTGTGGTGACAAAAGGTGTTATTTTCTACCTCGTCAGCGAGAAGCGGATGTTGATGCCGAAGTCGGCTGTGGTGGTGGGGTATGAGCTTTGGGAGACGAGGGGTTTGTTGCGTTGCCAGTCGAGGAAGGCGGACATGGTGAGCAGGCGACTGAAGGTGTAGTCAGCCTTGACGGCGAGTTTGTAGGCGACACTGCCGCCGGTGGCGGTAGAGATGGCCGTCTGGATGTTGCGGTTGATGGCGTTCTGCATTCGGTAACTGAAATCGACGCGGAGGTTGAGGTCGTGGCTGACACCGCCCACTCGCTTGTTGGTGGTCGATGATTTTGCGTTCGAGGCGGTTTTGCTGTCCTGCTGTTTCTTGCCTTTGGCGTTCTTCTTGTTCTTGGCGTTGTCGGGGTCTTGGATGCGTTTGGCACCGAAGAGGCTGATGTCTTTGATTTTATAACCGATGCCGAAGACGAGGTCATTGGAGAAATTCTCGGTGAGGGCCACGCTGGTCATGGAGAGGTTCAGCGTGCGGGTCTTCTTGTATTCCAGTTTGGCGGTCATGCCGCTGTTGAAGGTCATATCGACACCGATCAGGGGCGAGAACGACTCGTTGATGCTGACGGTGGAGACGTTGTAGATGCTGCTGGGGATGGGGGCGTTGGTGGTGACGTCGCGGACATAGCCGAGGTCTCCCATGTATTCCATCCAGCTGGTGAAGGAGTTGTAGGCTCCGACGGAATAGACACTCTTGTAGGCGTGGTTGATGTTGAAGCTCTTGAAGTGGTCGGCAAACCAGGACAGTTTGGTGAGTCCGCTGTAGCGCAGGCTCCAGTTGGGCAGCATGTGGAGGAGAGAGGGGAAGATGCTGAGGGCACTGCGATGGGGGTCGCCGCCACAGTAGGCTGCGAGGAAGGCGGGCACCATGACATCCGCAGAGTACTCGCCGACGGTACCGTTGGCCGGGTCAAAGGGCTTTCCGGCAAGGTCGCCTGCCGTTTGGGGATAGACGGTGCCGGCGTATTGTGATTCCACGCGGTTACGGAAGATGGGCAGGTAGCTGAGGAAGTCTTCGAAGGGCTTTGAGGAGTAGTTGTCGTCGATGCCACCGCACTTGCTGAAGGCTGTCTTGAGTGAAATGGTGGTCTGGTTGAAACTTCCGCTCAGTTGGGTTGGCATACCGGCATACATGAACTGGATGCTCTTGGAGCGATTTTCGGTGCGGCTGGCATTGAGGTCAATCTTCACGTCGCGGATGGGTTCAAGGGTCACCTTCACCTGCAGGTCGGACATGTTGCTGGTGGTGGCCGGCGTGGTGATGGTGGAGTCGTTGGTCATCAGCCAACCACGGTCGGCTGCCTTTTGGATGTAGTCGTCGCCGACCATACCGAAGGCAAAGCCCAGTCCGGGCGAGAGGCCGAAGTCGGTCTTTTTCTGTCCGAAGGCATCGCCTATCTCGGTCTTGAAACCAGGCAGGGTCAGTGAATAGGTGTTGCGATAGGAGATGCTGGCGTTGCGCACCATCATCAGGCCGCGTGCCACAACTTGGGTGGCCTTGTACCATCCCTTCTCCTCAATGGACTGTTTGGCCACGATGTTCACTTTAATGGGGATGGTGTCAAGGTTCTGAATCTTGATGGTGTTGGGGTCGCTCTTCTTATACTTTAATATATAGGTGAGGCCGTCGAGGGTGGTGGCACGGACGATGAGGCGGTTTGCGTTGAGCCCGTGTTTCACTTCTGTCTCGGTGGAGTCGTTCAGGGTGACTTCCTTGGTGAAGGCTTTCGGGTTTTTCTTGACTTTGCTGTCTGCCTTGTCCTTGTCGTTCTTGCCCTTGTCGGCAGTGTTCTTCGTATTCGTCTTTGTGTTGGTCTTGGTATTTCGGTTGTTGTTGTTTTTGTTGCTGCCAGAGAAACGCTTCTCCACGTCGGCCAGGAATTTCCATTTCTTGTAGAGGGTCTCGAAATTCAGTTTTCCGTTGAGGGAGACGGTGCGCTGTGTCGTGGCAACGTGTCCGAGTGACGTGCCGTTCTCCAGTTCGGTTCCACGTTTCCATCCATAGCTGGAGTTGTAGGAGCCATCGGCGGTCATCCAGTCAAAGATTGGAATCTTGTTGAGCGGTACGGAGTAAGAGGCATTGAAGGTGGAGCTGTAGGTCAGCGGGCGGCCAAAGGAGAGCAGGCTGCGCTTCACGGAGTCTTTCCATGCCGTGTAGTCGTCGGGGTAGAGGTTCTTGTTGACGACACGGTAGGGCTCTTCGATTTCGGCATGGGTGGCAGATGTCCACGACATCTTCAGACTCTTGAAAATGTCCCAGCGGAGGCTGAGGCTACGGTTCCAGAGAATCTGGTCGCTCCAGGTGACGGGCAGTTTGCTGTCGGCGTCGAGGTCGCGTTCCTGGTATTCGTAGTATTGGCGGGACAGGTCGGTGTTGAACTGTACGCTTTGTGGCAGCCATTGCAGGTTCTGGGCTTTGAGGATGTCAAGCCACTTGGACTTTCCCTTCATGTTCTTGAACGGTTCCAGTGGCTTGTACTTCGGAGCGTATGAATAGCTCAGGCTGGCCTTCCAGGTTTCTTCGTTCTCATAGACGGTTGTCTCTCCAGTCTTGTATTTCTGACTGTGGGCATAGCTGATGGCAAAGTTGTTGGGATCCCACGGCATGGGCTTCCGGCTCTGGTAGCCGGACTTCCAGTTGGATAGGGAGAGGTTCTTATTCTTCGTCACCGTCTCGGTCAGGCTGCTCAACGAGTCACGCTCTTCCTTGGTGGCACATTCGTCCAGTGCATCCTTCAAGAGCATGTCTGTGTCGAAGGGGTTGTACTTTGGCGAAATCTTTTGCCAGCTATAGGAGTAGTAGAAAGGCAGTTGCATCTTCCACTTTTCAGGGAAGAGTTTGCCCAGTTCGAATTGGGTGGTGATGCTCCACTCATAGAGGTTGTCGTCGCGGCGTTCGTTCACTTTCTCCTCCAGACCGCCGAATCCGGCTTTCTCCACGTGCCCGGTCAGGTTCACCGAGCCTAGGTCGCTGATTTGCAGGTTCAGGTTTCCTTGTGCCGCCCAACCGCCTTCGTTCGAGAAGTCTTGCAGTCGGAGTTCGTTGACCCATACCTCAATGTTTTTGGTGGCACGGCTGTTGTTTCTCACGCCAATCATCATGGTCTTGACTTCGCCCAACGAAGGGTTACCCATGATGCTGATGCGGTTGTTCGGGCGCTCGGCGTCGTACTGGCGGAAGAGCGACGTGTAGCTGGCATTGCCTTTTGCCTTGGCCTTGTTGCGTTCGTGTTTCAGGTCGGTGAGAAGTTTCAGGTCGATGTCCAGCATGTTTTCCTGTGGCCAAACCGCCTCACAGCCAGTGGTGCTGTAGGTGTCGTAATGTCCACGTGGCGTTTTGTTCACGGGAATCTCATATTCGTAATAGTTGCTGCGGTAGTCGCTACCGATGCGGATGAAGACGCTCATCTCCTTGTCCGATACCATCTCTTCCTCACCCTCCAGTGCGTTGGCATGGACGAACATCTGGATGTGCTTGTAGCGGCGCAGGTCCATGTTCATGGTCTTATAGACGGCTCGGGCATCGCCACTGGCCAGACCGCTGACCTTGATGGAAAGTGCCTGCTCGTTTTGCTGCGTCAGCTGTGGCTGTGCGGGGTCAACGACACGGGTGATGCCTGGTGGGAGCACGTAGTTGACGGGCGATTTCGAGTTGTTCTCCTCGATGTTGACTGCCGCTACGTTCATCGTTCCCGTGTTGCTGGGCTTGTCGCCGGTGTAAAGCTCCTTTTTGTAGGGTCGCCATTCTCCGTGTACGAGGTCGAGGCTGGCAAAGCGCAACACGACGGGACGCTCGAAGTTGGTCATGTACATTCGCATGAAGCGGATGCTGGAGAAGTCCTTGATGCTGCCAATGGTGGAGTCGGCCTCCTCCACGGGGATGCGGAACAGGTACCAGGTGCATCTTGAATCCTTGGTGCTGCCGTTGCGCAACGAGGCATTGTACTCACGCTTGTCAACGATGTACTTGGCACCGACGTGGAGGTCATTCGGGTTGATGCTGACATGGTAGCTGTAGTACTTTTCGTACTCATCCATCGTGTAGTCCATGTTCACATCCTCACAGTCGGGGGACGACTTGTAGGCCGTGGAGTAGTTTTCGCCCGACTCGCTGGTGTTGGGCGAGTTGCCTTCCACCATGTTGATGCGCTTGTAGCGGTCGAGGATGGAAACCTCGTTGGCATCAAAGTCGCTGCCTCGGAAATAGTGGTAGTTGTCGCCGGCTGGGTCGTTCCAGATGGCACTGTAGGCATCCTGCGAGATTCTTCCGTTCAGGTTTTGCAGGTATTCAGCGTATGCTCCGAAGGTTCGCTCGTCCGTGTCCGACAAACCGTCCAAACCGATGTCTTGCTTTTGGCGGGCTCCACTCTCGTTCGAGAACGAATAGACTACGCTCTTCTCGTTGGGCACCCTTCCCCAAATGGTTTCCATGTAGCTGTTGCTGCTGTTCACCGGGTTTCCGCTCTCGTAGGCTTTCTTTCCGTCCTTCAGCACATCCTCGCTCACCTCTCCTAAGTTGAAATACAAGTCTCCAGTGTAGGCTGCGATGTCGGCACTGTCACGGGTGTAGATGAAGGGGTCCATCATCCAGAATTCAATGTACTGGATGTTGCTTGTCTCAAAGTCGCTGGTGTCCAACTTTCGGGTCATACCTCCCCAGCGGTGTTTCGGGTTGTTCAGCCGTCCGTTGTAGTCGAGGTCGAGGTCCAGGTTGTAAGGGCCTCGCTCACTGGGATAATAGGCCATGTTCAGAATCTCCAGCGTGTTGCTCTCGCCGTAGTTTGTCTCGCGGTTCGGGTAGATTTCTTGCACATAGACCTCACGTACATAGTGATTGGACAGCTGGTCAACGTCCCGCTTGATGTGTGACGGTGTCAGGGAACTGCTGCGGCGTGTGAACAGCGGGTCAATCTTGTACCAAGCCAGCAGGGCACGGTTCTTTCCATAGTCTATGTTGTTGCTCAGTCGGGATTCTGGAAATTCGTGCGGTGTGCTGCTTATCATCCATTCCGTCGGTTGCATCACGCTGATTTTACTCTCTGTCTGCTCAAAGTCGTCGATGTAGGAGGCGCTTCCCTGCGTGTTCTTTGCCTGTCCGGCAATCAGCTGGGCAAACTCTCCCGAGAAAGAGAGGTTCGATGGAGCACTGATGTCGATGAGCGGAATCTTGTCAATCATGTTCGTCAGCCATTGCGACTGCTGTTTCCAGTTCACGTTCAGTCCCCAGATGGTGTTGTTTAGCGGCTCTTCACCCATGTTCACTTTCGATGTCAACGGCTGTTCCGTCAACCGCATCAGCGTACCGCCGATGGAAAGGTCTTTCGAGAAATCGTACTGCCAGTTCAGTCCCAGCATCGTCTTTCGCATCGTGGCATATTCTGCCTGACTTTCCAGGCTGACGTTCACGTTGGTGCCCGCATCGATGATGCTTTGGTTGATGATGTTCACACGTCCCGACGCATAATCGACGGTATAGTCGCTGCCTTCCGTCAGGGTCACGCCGCCCGCCGTCACCGTCACCGAACCACGGGGAATGTTCGTGCTTCCAAGATTGATTTCCGAGCCGGACGATGCCTTGTACTCACCCGTCAGCAGGAACTTGTTCTTCTCGGCAATCAGCTTGGCTATGGTCTTCGTGCTGTCGTACAGTTCATCGTAGCAATACTTGTCGGCCACGTCCTTGCCGTACTTGGCTTCCAACTTCTTGCGCAGCCAGTAGCCGAAGGGCTCGGCCACGGGGAAAATCACACGTCCCGTGTTGGGTAGGATGGTATAGCCCTCCACGTAGTCGAACTTTCCGTTTGGATGGGTCTTGTTGTTGTTGTCCAGTCGGTCGAGATTCATCAGCCGGAGCAGCGTCGTGTCCTTGTAGGCCCCTTCTGGCAGGTAGGACATATAGACACCCGTCGTGTCGCACAGGTATTTGATGTCCAGTTTGAACTTCTCCCGCTGCACACTCAAGGCATTCAGCGAATAGACGTTTTTCATCATCAGTCGCCAGGTACGCATCGAGGGTGAGTTGTTCACCGGCTTCAGCAGTTTGACGAACAACGCCTTGTTGTTGTCCTTGATGTCGGCAGAGAACTCACCCACCTGGTAGGTCTGTCCGCCGTAGGTGTATTCGTAGGCTACGGCCAGACTCTGGTTGCTCCGCAAGGTGGTGCGCAGCGAGATATAGCCCAAATGTGCGTTCAGCGTATATTCCGAACTGCTCAACAAACGGGCGTTCTCAATCTTTTCGTAGTCGGTGCTACCCTCTAACTCTACCTGCATCCCGTCGATGTTCACCCTTGACAGCACCTCCGATGCCTGGCTGATGTTGCGGGCCTGGATGTTGTTGCTGTCGTTCACCATCGTGCTGTACAGGTTGTTGGAACCGTTGTCGGGCTGGGTCGTTCCCGCCGGCGACCAATAGGTGTCTTGCAGGTTCGTGTGCTCACCCAAATCCACGAATCCCACGATGTCGCGTGTGTTGGTGGTTACACCGCTCGTGTTTGTTATCCACACCTCAATGCGCTTGATGTTCACGCCGCTCATGATGTTGGGCAACGTGGAGCAGAATGCGTCGTAGTGGTCGTAGAAGAAGTTGCCAAGGTAGAAGTGGTTGTTCTCGTCGTAGTCGTAAGCCTCAATCTCAAACTGGCTCAGTTGTGTGCCACCCTGGCTGCTCACGCTTTTCGACTGCGATTTCTTCTGGCTCACCACGGCTTGCAGGAAGAGTTTTCCGAATTGCAAGTCGGTGCGGAAACCGAACAGCGACGACGAACCCCGGATAAGGCTTGAATTGGTTGGGAACGTGACGTGTCCTGCCTCCAGCAGCTTCACGATGTCGTCCTCCTTGCCCTCGTAGGCCAACTTCAGGTTTTTCGTGTCGAAGTCGAAGGTGGCATCCGTATTGTAGTTCAGGTTGAAATTCATCTTGTCGCCCACCGACGCACTGAGCGACACGTTAATCTTCTCGTCGAAGTCGAAACTTGTCGTCTTGCGGTTGCGTTCTGAGAGTGAGGGGTTGTCCGTAAAGGAATAGTTATAGCCTAATTTCACCTCCGCCGAGCCTTGCGTTTTCACCTGCACACCGCCGGGACCGAAGATTTTCTCTGCCGGGCCCAGGTCGAAGTGCATGTCACTGAAGTCAAACTTGCTCTTTCCCTTCGTCGTCTTCAGCGAGTCGTTCCTTGCCTTGAAATAGGCGTTCATCGACTTTCGTTCCGTCCACTTCATGTACTCCTCCGGCGTCATCAGTACGGGGGCACTCAAGTAGTTGTCGCCCAGCTTCGTACCCACGCGGTACAGGTTGGTCTTCTCCACATATTCACCCTCGTCGTGCTTCAGGTTTTCCGGGTCGGCCAAGTCCATGCTGTACTCCTCGGCGTGTTCCCCATGCACGTAGTCCGTCTTCTTCACCTTGACAGTGTCGGTAGGAGGGATGGGGGATGAAGAATGAGGAATGAGGAATGAGGAATTAGGAATGGATATGCCTTGTGGCCAATCCTCGTTCCTCGTTCCTGATTCCTCATTTCGGGCGATAGAGCCTACGCTCATGCCAATGAGCAACACATATAATATCTTCAGTTTTGTGCGCACGTGAAGTAAATAACGCACAAAACCCTTTTAATATTGTATGAAGATTGTAAATTTATACATGAAACATGGTAAATGGTACATGTTTTCACATCATTTTCAGGGCCATTTTGATGACCTTTTCCACGGGGGCGGTCGGTTCGTCCTTCAGGATGGCACGGACAGCCTTGGCCACGGGTGCGGGTGGAAATCCCAGTGCCCGCATGGCCTCCAGGGCCTCGTTATAGACCTCCTGATTGATGCTGCCTGCAAGAGAATCGGGCTTGACGTTGGCCGCACTTCCACCCTGCATGGCCAGTGTGGTCACCTTGTCTTTCAGCTCCACCACGATGCGCTGTGCCGTCTTGGTTCCCAGTCCCTTGATGCTCTTCAGCATCCGCTCGTTGCCTTCCATGATGAGGGTTGCCAGTTCGCTGGCTGAGAACGAACTCAGCATCGTCCGCGCCGTGTTACCACCCACGCCACTCACGCCAATCAGCAGCAGGAATAACTCCCGTTCGGCCTTCGATGCAAAGCCGAAAAGCACCCAGGCATCCTCCCGAATGGCTTCATATACATACAGCTTGGCCGTTTCCTTGCCTTGCAGGGCCGAGTAGGTGTTCAGCGAGATTTGGCAGAGGTAACCCACCCCCGCACATTCTATGGTGGCCGTGGCAGGCGTCAGTTCGCCTACCAGTCCTTTTACGTAGTCTATCATAATGCTCGATTTTCAATACTTTTTGCAAAAGTACGAAAAAAGCATCTATCTTAAAAATAAAATGGAAAGTTTCGCCGAAAGAATCCTTTCAAAGCGGCAGTCCGTTGTTTGTGTTTCCCTGCTTTGTTGTTCCAAAAATGACGCAGAACTCTTTTCGTCAGTAGAGTTCTGCGTGAAATTGAGTAGAGTTCTGCGTCGTCTCGGATAGAGTACTGCGTCATTTTTGCAAAATTTCCGTGAGCCCCGATAAACAGGGATAAAGCGGGGAAGTGGGGGCACAGGAAAAACGGGACGAAAGGTTTAAATTATTTTAAATGTTTGGCTCGTAACCTAAAAATCCCCATATTTGCAAGAGAAAATCAAATTCTAATACATGGAACAGTTGAAAGGAAGTATTTCCCAGATTATAGGTCCCGTGGTGGATGTTCACTTTGCAGCTGAACGTCTGCCTCGTATTCATGAAGCGCTGACCATTGCCCGTAGCAGTGGGCAACAGTTGGTCGTGGAGGTGCAGCAGCACTTGGGTGAGAACACAGTCAGGTGTGTGGCAATGGAAAGCACCGACGGCCTGCGCCGTGGCATGGAGGTCGTGGCCATGGGACGTCCCATCACGATGCCGGTGGGCGAGCAGGTGAAGGGTAGGTTGATGAACGTGAGCGGTGAGCCGATTGACGGCATGGAGCCGCTGGACAGGCGGGGTGCGTTGTCGATTCACCGCGAGGCCCCGAAGTTTGACGAGCTGATGCCAGCCCAGGAAGTGCTCTATACGGGTATCAAGGTGATAGACCTGATTGAGCCGTATGCAAAGGGCGGAAAGATTGGCCTCTTCGGCGGTGCAGGCGTGGGCAAGACGGTGCTGATTCAGGAACTGATTAACAACGTGGCGAAGCGTGGCAATGGCTACTCGGTGTTTACGGGTGTGGGTGAGCGTACTCGTGAGGGTAACGACCTGCTGAGGGAAATGATTGAGAGTGGCGTCATTCGCTATGGCGAGGCATTCAAGGAGGCCATGGACGAGGGAAAGTGGGAACTTTCGCTCATAGACAAAGAGGAACTGAAGAAGAGTCAGGTGTCGCTGGTGTTCGGACAGATGAACGAGCCGCCGGGTGCCCGTGCAAGCGTGGCACTGAGTGGTCTGACCGTGGCTGAGTCGTTCCGCGATGCGGGCAAGGCGACGGGGGAGAAGCGGGACATCTTGCTCTTCATTGACAATATTTTCCGTTTCACGCAGGCAGGCTCGGAGGTGAGTGCGCTGCTGGGGCGTATGCCTTCGGCGGTGGGTTACCAGCCTACACTGGCAAGTGAAATGGGTAAGATGCAGGAACGCATCACTTCGACGAAGGATGGTTCCATCACATCGGTGCAAGCGGTGTATGTGCCAGCTGACGACTTGACGGACCCGGCACCGGCGACGACGTTCTCACACTTGGATGCAACGACGGTGTTGAACCGTAAGATTGCGGAGTTGGGTATCTATCCGGCGGTGGATCCGCTGGATTCGACGAGCCGCATCCTGGACCCGAATGTGGTGGGTGAGGAGCATTACGAGACGGCGCAAAGGGTGAAGCAGATTTTGCAACGTCAGAAGGAGTTGCAGGATATCATTGCGATTCTGGGTATGGAGGAACTGAGTGACGAGGATAAGTTGACGGTGACTCGTGCCAGAAAGGTGCAACGATTCCTGAGTCAGCCATTTGCCGTGGCGCAGCAGTTTACGGGTGTGCCAGGTGTGATGGTGGGCATCGAAGATACCATCAAGGGATTCAAGATGATTCTGGACGGTGCGTGTGACGACATGCCTGAGCAGGCGTTCTTGAATGTGGGCACGATTGAAGAGGCGATGGAGAAGGCAAGGAAGATTAAGGAACAAGTTGGAAAATGAAAATAGAAATCATAACGCCTCAGGGCATCGTACATGAAGGTGAGGTTCACCGGGTGCAGTTCTGTTCAACGACAGGTTGGATGGAGGTGCTGGATGGACACGCTCCGCTGATTGCCGAGTTGCGCCCTGGAAAAGTGGTGACGGATGCAGGTGATTTTGATTGTGGTGCGGGCGTTGTGAAGGTGAAAGAAGATAACGTGCGGATTGTATGCGAGTGAAATGGCAGTTCATAGCGACGGCGATTACGTTAGCAGGTGTGTTGGCGGGGGTGCTTTGCAAGAAGTTCCTGCCAGTCTATTGGACGGATTGGTTTGTATGGATGCTGTTGTTTTACTGGCTGTTAGAGATGGCGTTTTCGTTCGTGCTGGAGCGTTATGCAACAGGAAGGGGCGAGGCTACACTGGAGGGTCGGCGCTTTATGCGGGTCTATATGGTGGGCAAGGGTTTGAAAATGTTGCTGACAGTGGTGTTCATTGTTGTGGCAATGACGCAGATAGACCGCTCGGAGTCAGGCCGGGTACTGACGTTCATAGGCGGGGCAATGCTGTTTTACTTGTTGCATCTGGCGGGTGAGACGTATGTGGTGATGAGGAAAAAATGAAAATTGAAAATTAAAAGCTAAAAAAGTTAAAATTGAAAGTGATAGGAAAATTCATCGGTTGGCTTTGCCATTTTGTCGGGCGACATTATAAGGTGTTGCTCGGAGGGGGTGTTGTGCTGATGGCTTTGTATCTCTTTCTGAGCAAGCAAGCCGAGGAAGTCAGGGGCGAGAAGATGGATGTGAAGGAGATTATCTTCGGTCACCTTGCTGACGCATACGAGTGGCATGTGGTGGAGGGGGTCGTCCTTCCGCTGCCGTGCATTCTCTATAGTGAAGAGCAGGGCTTCGACGTGTTCCTGTCAGACAAGCTGGAGCATGGAGAGGAGTATCGTGGCTATCACATCGATGCGGAGAGCGGAAAAATTGTGAACAAGGCAGGTGTGCGTCCGCTGGACATTTCGGTGACGAAGAATGTGGCGGAGCTGTTCTTAGTGTGTCTGATTGTATGCTCTGTGGTGTTGAGCCTGGCCTTCTGGTATCGGCGACATGGCTACCTGTCGGCTCCTGGTGGATTCCTGGGCATGGTAGAGTCCATCATCCTCTTTGTGGATGAGGACATTGCGAAAGCCAGCATCGGGCATGGCTATCAGTTCTTCTCGCGCTACCTGATTTCGATATTCCTGTTTATCCTGACGTGTAACCTGCTGGGACTGTTGCCGGTATTTCCAGGCGGTGCAAACCTGACGGGCAACATTGCCGTGACGCTGATGCTGGCGGTGACGTCGTGGTTGGCGGTGAACGTCTTTGCCCCCAAGGCATATTTCAAGGAAATTTTCTGGCCGAAGGTGCCGTTGGCATTGAAAGCCATTCCGCTGATGCCAACGATTGAGTTCATCGGAGTCTTTACGAAGCCGTTCTCGCTGACAGTCCGTCTCTTTGCCAACATCATGGCAGGACACATTATTATATTGTCACTGACGTCTATCGTCTTCATCATGTGGCAAGTAGGAGATCTCCTCGGTTTCATCATGAATTTCGTGAGTCTGGCATTCATCATCTTCATGAACTGCCTTGAAATACTGGTAGCCTTCCTTCAGGCATACGTATTTACGGTGCTGACGGCCAATTTCATTGGTATGGCCCAGCATGAGGAATAGATAATGCATAAATGTATATACTTATAAACTTAAAAACTATATTGTTATGATTCTTCTTGAAGTAGCTGCCGGCGCAGGTCTGGCAAAGTTTGGTGCAGCGATTGGTGCTGCCATTGCAGTAATCGGTGCAGGATTCGGTATCGGCAACATTGGTAAAACGTCGGTTGAGAGCATTGCCCGTCAGCCCAGTGCGGCAGGCGACATCCGTTCTTCGATGATTCTCTCCGCAGCACTCATTGAGGGTGTGGCACTGTTTGCAGTGGTTGTCTGCCTGTTGACACTGTTTTTCTAAGAAATCAAATTCTACTAAAGTCAGTCTTAAAAGATGAATATACTTACACCAGATGCGGGACTGCTCTTTTGGATGCTGCTGTCCTTTAGTGTCGTCTTCTTTGTCTTGGCAAAGTATGGGTTGCCGATTGTCCTGGGCTCCGTGCAAAAGCGCAAGGAGTACATCGAGCAGTCGGTGAAGGCTGCCCAGGAGGCCAACGAGCGGCTGGGCGGCATTCAGGCCGAGGGTGAACAGCTCTTGCTGGATGCCCGTTCGAGACAGCAGGAGATTATTGCCGAGGCAATGGCGGAGAAGCAGAAGATAGTGAAGGCTGCCCAGGAGGAGGCCTCAACCGAGGCACACCGCATTGCCGAAGAGGCTGCCCGACGGATTGACGCTGCCCGTGAGGAGGCATTGAAGGATGTACACGACGAGGTGGCGGGACTGGCTTTGCAGATTGCCGAACAGGTCATCCGTCAAAAGATGCAGGACGACGCCGAGCAGCGGGCCGCCGTTGAACGTTTGTTGGAGGATTTCTAAGATGAGTAGCGGAAGCATAGCGGTAAGGTACAGCCGCGCTCTCTTTGACGAGGCGAGGGCACAGAACCTGGATGCTGAGATTTACGAGCGTCTGGGCGTGTTGCTGCATAGTACCCAGACAGTGAAGGACTTGCAGCGTGTGCTGTTGAGCCCCCGTGTCTCCAAGGAGAAGAAGCTCTTGCTGTTGGGCACGTCGAGCGGCTTGAAGGCTGCCGATTTCCCCACCGAGCGAGACGTTCGCCATTCACTTTACCTGCGCTTTCTGTGGTTGGTGTTGGAACATGAGCGTGAGGAACTCCTGCGGGTGATGATTTATTTATATCGGTCTTTGTACCGTGAGTATTACGAGATAGACCTTGTGGTTTTTGAGACAGCCACGTCGGTGGGAGACGCCTTGCTGAAAAAAGTGGAGGCGAAAGTCCATGCCCGCACAGGCCGGAAGGTGGAACTCGTGTCGAGGGTGTCTCCCGAATTGATAGGCGGATTCTGTCTGCGCATCGGAGACCTGCGTTACGACTGTAGTTACAAGACAAAGCTGCAAAACATTCGAAAAAGACTATGGAACAGATAAAAGTTAGCGAAGTGACCGCCATGTTGCGTCAGCAATTGGCTCAAATCGAGAATGATGAGACTTTCGGAACGGAAGCCGAGGTCGGAACCGTGCTCCAGGTGGGCGACGGCGTGGTGCGAGCCTTCGGACTGCGCAATGCCGAGGCTGGCGAGCTTCTGGAGTTCGACAATGGGATGCAGGCCATTGTGATGAACCTGGAGGAGGACAACGTCGGTGCCGTGTTGCTGGGCCCGACCGACAACATCGAGGAAGGCGACATCGTAAAACGCACAGGCCGCATCGCCTCCATTGCCGTCGGCGAGGGACTGATTGGCCGCGTGGTCAACACGTTGGGCCTTCCCATTGACAGTCCCGACCCTGTGAAGGGCCCCCTCATCGACATGCCCCTGGAGCGAAAAGCCCCCGGCGTGATTTTCCGTCAGCCCGTCAACGAGCCTTTGCAGACGGGACTCAAGGCCGTGGATGCCATGATTCCCATTGGACGAGGTCAGCGTGAACTCATCATCGGCGACCGTCAGACCGGCAAGACCGCCATCGCCATCGACACCATCATCAACCAGCGGGCAAACTACGAGGCCGGCTCCCCCGTCTATTGCATCTACGTCGCCGTCGGCCAGAAGGGCAGTACGGTGGCCAGCATTGTCAACACCCTGAGGCAGAAGGGTGCCATGGACTACACCATCGTGGTGAGTGCCACGGCCAGCGACCCCGCCGCCATGCAATATTTCGCCCCCTTTGCCGGGGCCGCCATCGGCGAATACTTCCGCGACACAGGCCGCCATGCCTTGGTGGTCTATGACGACCTTTCCAAACAGGCCGTGGCCTACCGTGAGGTTTCGCTGATTCTGAAACGTCCCTCTGGCCGCGAGGCCTACCCCGGCGACGTCTTCTATCTCCACAGCCGTTTGCTGGAGCGGGCCGCCAAAATCATCAGTCAGCAAGAGGTGGCCGAGCAGATGAACGACCTGCCCGAAAGTCTGAAAGGCCGGGTAAAAGGCGGTGGCTCATTGACAGCCTTGCCCATCATCGAGACACAGGCCGGCGACGTCTCAGCCTACATCCCCACCAACGTGATTTCCATCACCGACGGACAGATATTCCTCGAAACCGACCTCTTCAACCAGGGAGTACGTCCCGCCATCAACGTCGGCATCTCCGTGAGCCGTGTGGGAGGAAACGCCCAGCTGAAGTCCATGAAGAAAGTGGCCGGAACCCTGAAGATAGACCAGGCACAATACCGCGAACTGGAATCCTTCAGCAAATTTGGCGGCGACATGGATCCCGTCACGGCCTTCACCATCGACAAAGGCCGCAAGAACGCCCAGTTGCTCATCCAGAAGCAATACCGTCCCGTGCCCGTCGCCGAACAGATAGCCATCCTCTACGTCGGCACCCACGGCCTTCTGCGCAATGTCCCCGTCAACCAAGTGCAAGCCTTCGAGGCCAAATTCCTCGACCTGCTCCGCACCACCCACAAGACCGACGTCCTCCTCCCCCTGAGCCAAGGCAAACTGGACGACGAAGTCATGAAACTCATCGAACAGACTGTCGCCACCGTCACTGTCAATTAACAATGAACAAATAACAATTAATAATTAACAATGAACAATTAACAATGAGCCTGCCGGATGGCATTCTTCATTCTTCATTCTTCATTCTTCATTCCTCCACCCCTTGTCATCCCTCAAAGAAATAAAAACCCGAATCTCGTCAGTCCGTGGCACACAGAAACTGACCTCGGCCATGCGGATGGTAGCCAGCGCCAAACTCCATCGCACCCAGCGATTGTCGCAAAACTTCCTCCGCTACTCCGACGAGCTGCGCCAGGTTGTCGAGGCCCTGCGCCCCGGAACGGCCCGTGCCGACATCACCCCCTTGCAGGGCATCCTTCCCGGGCAGGCCGTGGCCGTCGTGCCCATCTCCTCCAACAGCGGACTCTGCGGAGCCTTCAACGCCAACGTGATGAAGGCAACCGAAACCCTCCTGGCCCGCTGCCAGCATGAAGGCATCCACACCTACCTCTTCCCCGTCGGACAGAAGGTAGCCGACTACCTGCGGAAACGCAACGAACCCAACCTCAACCGCCAGTACGTAAAACTCGCCGACGCCCCCGACATGTTCGCCCGCACAAGCCAACTCGTCGCCGACCTCCGGCAACGCCATGCCGACGGTGAAATCTCCCAGGCCATCCTGCTCTACCACCACTTCCAGAGCATGGGCCGCCAAATCCTCACCACCCACGTCCTTCCCCTGGCGATACAGTCCCCCACCACCGACGACACCGACACCCCCTCCCGCAAAATCCGCCTGGAGGAAATCGACTACCTCACCGAACCCGCCCCGCCCATCTTGGCCGACATGCTCCATCCCCGGATGCTCAACGCCCAAGCCTACTCCATCCTGCTCGACGCCCTCACTAGCGAGCACGCCGCCCGTATGCTCGCCATGCAGACCGCCGACGACAACGCCAACGAACTGCTCCAGGAACTCACCCTCCTCTACAACAAAACCCGTCAGCAGGCCATCACTGCCGAACTCATCGACATCATGGGCGGCCAAGTCAAAAGCAATTAAACAATTAATAAATAACAATGAACAATTAACAACTCAGCCCCCTAATTGTTCATTGTTATTTTTTCATTTTTCATTCTTATGCTCTCTCGCCTCTTAATTTTAACTTTTCACTTTTCACTTTTCACTTTATCTGTTTTCGCTCAGAATCAGCTGAAGACCAACGTCGTCACCGACGAAGGCGCCTGGTGCTGGTTCGCCGACCCCCGTGCCCTGCACTACGAGAACGCCGCAGGCACCATCAACGCCACCTACCTCGGCACCATCGACGTGCATGGCAACGTGAAAGCCACCCAGTACGACTGGCTCACACACCGCAAGACAGACGTCCTCATCCGCTCCTACTTCCAGCCCGACGACCACAACAACCCCACCTTTGTCATCCTCCCCGACGAACGGGTCATGATATTCTACAC
>CAJONZ010000106.1 GCA_905236065.1 uncultured Bacteroidaceae bacterium
ACTCCTCAGTTGCAGGGCAAGATAGACGAAAAGACCCTCGGCTGCAACCGCCGCAGCCTGGGCAACATCATCCAATTCAACAACACCTTTTTCCAAAACGCCGTCGCAGCCCTCAACGCCGACTACCAGGCCAGCCACGGCGGCGAAGACTCCACACAGCTGCTCCGAGCCTACAGCGACGTCGCCCAGCAACAACTGGCAGAGAAAAAGGGACTTGGCTACGTCCGCGTCGAAATACTCCGCCAGGAAGACAAAGACGACCAGGAAGCTGGAACCTACCAGGAAGCCACGCTCACCCTCCTCCTCAGCCACGTGCAAGAACTCATTGCAGCCGGCATCCCTCAGCGGGACATCTGCATCCTTACCCGCTACAACCGCCACATTCCCCTCATCAGCAACCACTTTGCCCTCAACGCGCCTGAAATCAAACTCATATCAGACGAAGCCTACCGACTGGACGCCTCTCTCAGCGTCAATATCCTCATCCTCGCCCTGAAACACCTCACTACCCCCGAAGACCCCTATATCCTCCTGCAACTCACCAATAACTGCCAGCACCTCACCTCGCAAGAGAGCGTGTCCCTGCCTCCCACTCTCATCTACGAGCCTCTGAAGGAAATCATCGGGAAAATCTACGTCATGCTCCACCTAGAACGCATCCCCGAACAGGATGCCTACCTTTTCTACTTCTTCGACCAGCTGGCCGCCTACACCGAGAACGGCAAAGCCGACATCAACAGCTTCCTCAGCTACTGGGACGAGCAACTTTCCGCCAAGACCATTCCGGGCTGCGTCAGTGACGGCGTGAGAATCATGTCCATCCATAAATCAAAGGGACTGGAATTCCCCACCGTCATCATCCCCTTCTGCGACTGGGACACGACCGGGAAAAGCAGTCAGTTGCTCTGGTGTACCCCCACGACCGCCCCGTTCGACCAACTGCAACTGCTCCCCGTCAACTTCGACAAAACCACCCGCGAAAGCCTCTTCTCCGAAGCCTACGAAGAGGAGGTGCTACGCAACAACGTCGATAACCTCAACCTGCTCTACGTGGCCTTCACCCGCGCCGCCGACAACCTCTTCATCATCACCCAAGAACCCAAACAGCCCTCGGACAAGCAGAAAGCACAAGACAACACCATCAAGGACATCAAGAAACTCATCCAGAAATCCCTGCCCGACTTCATGGTCGAAAGGCAAGAAACCACTACAAATGAGCAGCCATCCGAAGGGCATTCCTCCCCGACAGAAGAAAGGTTAGAGGAAGGCTATTATGCTCTGTCATACGGCACCCTCGTCACCGCCCAGGAAGAAAAAAACAAAGGAACAGACAACGTCCTCACGAAGCCCTATCAAAAAGAGCCCATCCGCTTCCATACCTCCGACACCCTGCCCGAATTCAGGCAGTCAAACAAATCGAAAGACTTCATTGCCGCCCAGACGGAAGAAGCCCCAGATACCAAAGACTACATAGACAAGGGACTCCTCTACCACTCCATCCTCCAGCGCATCAGAACCCTCGACGACATCGACCAAGCCATCGAACAGGCAGACATGGAAGGGTGCTTCCACTCAGCACAGGAACGCAAGGAAGCCAGCCGCCACATCCACGCTGCCCTCGACGACCCCTACCCCCGCCACTGGTTCGACGGCACATGGAAAATCATCAACGAGCGCACCATGCTCTGCCCCGTCAATGCACAGTGTACAACGCCCCATGCACAATATACCCAACTGCGAGCCGACCGAGTTATCACCCGTCCCGACGAAACCATCGTCATCGACTACAAGACCGGACATCCCCGGAAAGAACACGAAGACCAGGTACGCACCTACATGCAACAACTCCAAGCCATGGGCTACCCCAACGTCAAAGGCTACCTCTGGTACATCATGGCAAACAAGACATACAGAGTAAAGGAAAAATGAGCAATGAAAAAATCATATTAGGCATCGACCCCGGCACCAACCTCATGGGGTACGGCATCCTGCGCATTCTCGCCGGCAAGGCCGAACTGCAAGCCATGGGCGTCATCGAACTGCACAAATACGAAAGCCACTACCTGCGACTGGGAAAAATCCATGAGCGTATCACCCAAATCATCGATGCCTACCACCCCGATGAAATGGCCGTCGAGGCACCATTCTTCGGAAAGAACGTGCAGAGCATGTTAAAACTCGGACGGGCACAAGGGGTGGCCATCACAGCCGCCATCCTGCGCGACATCCCCGTCACGGAGTACGAGCCGCGCAAAATCAAGATAGCCATCACCGGCAACGGAGCCGCCGCCAAGGAGCAGGTGGCCGGCATGTTGCAGCGCATCCTCCACATTCCCAAGGAAGAAATGGACATCCAGCTTGATGCCACCGATGCTGTCGCTGCCGCCTACTGCCACTTCATCCAGATGGGCAAGCCCAAGAGTGAGCGGAAATTCACCAGCTGGAAGGACTTTGCAACCAAGAATGCCGACAAGGTGAGAAAATGATTTGAACTTTTTCCGTCGGGTTTTTCTTCACCTCAAAGAAAATTGCTAACTTTGTGGCAAAATTGCAAAAAAAACGACAATGGATATTTCAGTTATCGTACCTCTCTACAACGAGGACGAGTCGCTGGCGGAGCTCCACGCCTGGATTAAGCGGGTGATGGACGAGAACAAGTTCAGCTATGAGATTATTTTCGTAAACGACGGCAGCACCGACAACTCATGGGGAGTCATCGAGGCCCTGGCCAAGGAGCATCCAGAGGTACACGGCATTCGGTTTCGCCGTAACTATGGGAAGAGCCCGGCGCTCTTCTGCGGTTTTGAGCGGGCTGTGGGCAATGTGGTCATCACGATGGATGCAGACCTACAGGACAGCCCTGACGAGATACCCGAACTGTACCGCATGATTGTGGCCGACGGCTACGACCTGGTGAGCGGATTCAAAATGAACCGCAAGCAGGGCGATCCGCTGTCGAAGACGATTCCGACGAAGCTGTTCAACGCTACGGCACGCCGGGTGAGCGGCATCAAGAACCTGCATGACTTCAATTGCGGATTGAAGGCATACAAGAATGAGGTGGTGAAGAATATCGAGGTGTATGGCGAGATGCACCGCTACATTCCATACCTGGCCAAAAATGCGGGGTTCAATAAAATCGGCGAGAAGCCTGTACACCATCAGGCACGTCAGCACGGTGTGAGCAAATTTATGGGCTGGAACCGCTTCGTGAATGGCTACCTGGATTTGCTGAGCCTGTGGTTCATTGACAGCTTCGGCCTGAAGCCGATGCATATCTTCGGTTTTGTGGGCACACTTATCTTTATGGTGGGTTTCATTGCCGTGGTATGTGTGGGTGGCTTCAAACTCTGGGCGCTAAGCAATGGAGAGCCGAGGGCGTTGGTGACTGACACGCCGTATTTCTACATCGCCCTGACGATGATGATTATCGGTACGCAGTTGTTCGTTGCGGGATTCCTGGGCGACATGATTAGCCGCAACTCGCAAGAGCGCAACAAGTATCAGATTTCCAAGACGATTTAAGGAAGTTATAAGTGAATAAATTTGCTACCGCTATAAAAAGAAAAAGACGGAGACAACTGTTCCTGGTGCTGTTTCTGGTACTGGTGTCGGCTTGTAGCACCGTCACTTGCCCCATCGACACGGTCGTGAAGTGTAACTATACGTTCTGCGACGTGGAGGGGGCGGATGCCGTCTTGCAGGATACGCTGAATGTGGATGTCCGAAAGGGAGGGCGGGATACGACGCTGGTTTCCAACCTGGTTAGCGGATCAGGGTTTTCTGTGGCCATGAGCTATTACAACAGGGTTGACACGCTGATTCTGCATTACAGGCAGATTGCCCTACCCGACACGATTTACGTTTGGCACGATGGCTATACGCATGTGGAGAACCCGGAGTGCGGCTCGTATCGCTTCCATATCCTGAAGGATGTCCGCTGCACGGAACGAGGCATCGACCGGTTGGAAATCATCAACCCGAAGGTGGATTATGAGGGAAGCGGGAATATCAAGGTTTATTTCAACAGCTTTGCGGAATGAAAACATGCACCCTTTACCATGTACAATGAAAAGTGAAAAATTTGCTACCGCTATAAAAAGAGGAAGACGGATGCTGTCGTGTACAGCGTTCTTCTTTATTTATTCTTCGTTGTTCGTTTCCATGGCTCAGACGACGGACAGCGTGGCAGTGGCGGCCTACAATGATTCCGTTCAGGTTGCGTTGGACTCCATTTCGGACGTTAAGGATTCCCAGAAAAGCGGGAAAGTGGCTGTGACAGACTCCATCTCTGGCGCAGGGAAGATTTCGAAGTGGGTGCCGACGGAGGATGAGTTGAAGAAGGAACTTCCTTGGTTTCAGGGGTTCACGGTGTCGGCGGACGTGTTCGGGCTGGGTATGTACCTGCTGGGTGACTATGGAACTCTGGAGGCTGCGTTGCGTCTGAGCCTGAAAAATGTCTATCTGCCGATTTTCGAGTTGGGACTGGGCATGTGTGAGCATACGGACGACAACTCGAAGATTCACTACAAGGTCAATGCGCCTTTTTTTCGAATTGGTCTTGACTACAACCTACTGAAGGACAAACACCAGGACAACCGCATGTTTGCGGGATTCCGCTATGGTTTCTCCACCTACAAGTATGACATGAACGGCCCCGGTGTGGAGGATCCTGTTTGGGGAGGCAAAGAACCGTTCGACTTCGGGGGAACAACAAGTACAAGCCATTGGCTGGAACTGGTGTTGGGCTGTCAGGTGAAGGTCTTTAGGAACTTCCACATGGGATGGAGTGTACGACTGAAATACCACTTGAGCAGTACAAAAAACGACAATTCAAAGGCTTATTACATCCCTGGCTATGGAACAACGGGGAATGGCAACACTTGGGCTGGGTCGTACAACCTGATTTTCGACCTGAACTGGGGAAAGAAGAAAAAGACTACCCCTCTCCCCTAACCCATTTCTCCCTATAGGGCAAGGGGAATGCCATCCAGATGGCCGTCCCCTTTGGAGATTGGGGGATAAATGAAAAAGTGAAATATGAGAAAGATTGAATATTCATACGAGCAACACAGGTTGAAGTGGTGGCATGGCCCGTTACTGTTGCTGCTGATTGTCGGCACGGCCTACATCGTCTATACGAGAAATGGCGGCAAAAGCGAGGGTGACAGTGTGAAAGTTGCCTGGAAGCAGGGCGACATGCAACGGAGTGAAGGGATGGTGTTCGGCACCATCTACCACATCACTTACCAACATCCCCGAAAGCTGGACGACAGCATCAAGGCGGTGTTACAGCAGGTGGACAACTCGCTGTCACCTTTCAATGCGCAGTCAACCATCACGGCTGTCAATAACAACACCGATTTGAAGGCCGACAAAATGCTGACGGAGGTGTTCACACTGGCGACCGAGGTTTCAAAGGAGACGGACGGGGCGTTCGACATCACCGTGGCTCCGCTGGTCAATTTGTGGGGCTTCGGCTTCAAGAACATGGATGACGTCACGGAACAGAGGGTTGACAGCCTACGGCAATACGTGGGCATCGAAAAGGTGAAGCTTGAAGACGGCAGGATTGTGAAGTCCGACCCCAACATCATGCTCGACTGTGGTGCCATCGCAAAAGGTTACGGTGTGGATGCTGTGGGAAGAATGCTTGAGCGACAGGGCGTTTGCTCCTATATGGTGGAAATTGGCGGTGAGGTGCGTCTGCGGGGATGCAATCCGAGGGGAAAGAACTGGAACATCGGCATCACCAAGCCAGTGGATGACAGTCTGAACGCCCAATCGGACATTGAACAGGTGTTGCAGCTGACCGACTGCTCGATGGCCACGTCTGGAAACTACCGCAATTTCTATGTTAAGAACCACAAGAAATACGCTCACACCATTGACCCTCGGACGGGCTACCCGGTACAGCACAGCATCCTGTCTTCTACCGTGTTGGCAGCAGACTGTGCGGTTGCCGATGCCTACGCCACTTCGTTCATGGTGCTGGGTCTCGACAGTGCAAGAAAGGTGCTTGACCGTCACCCTGAACTGATGGCTTTCTTCATCTATGCGACCAACGACGGAAAGACTGCCGAATGGTGTACCCCGCAGCTGGAACAACTGTTGGCAAGGTAGAACCTTTAAGGCATGTACAATTTACCAGGTACTACAATTTTAAAGTGTAAACCAAAGAGAGAAAGAGTAGTATGGAAGACTCCATGTATCGCAGACTTCTCCTGTTGCCCATCTTCAATGGCTTGACGACAGAAGAGCTTACGCAAATCATCTCACAGATTCACCTGGATTTCAGGCAATATGGGGATGGGGAGGCCATTGTGTGCCAAGACGACCGCTGCGACAGGATTCTGTATGTACTCAACGGAAAAATCAGGAGCGAATATGCCGATCCTGAGAGCCGCTTCATTGTCACGGAGGTGATAGACAAGCCTTTTGTTGTGGAGCCGTACAACTTGTTCGGTATGTCGCAACGATATGAGCATTCGTATGTCACCATTGAGCCATCGGACACAGTGACTATCAACAAGCGCGACTTCAATAACATCATGCTGAACTACCACATTGTGAAAACCAACATTCTGAACATGTTTTGCGCCAAGATTCAGCGTCTTACAAAAATGACAAGGGAATGTGAGCCTGAGTCCGTGGAGAAGAAAATCGTTCGATTCCTGCAATGTCATACACTGAACGGGAAGGGGTACAAAACGCTACAAATCAGGATGGAAGACCTTGCTTCCCTGATTAAGGAGACCCGACTGAACGTTTCCTTCGCCCTGCGAAACATGAACCAACAGGGCTATATCCTGCAGCCGCACCGTTCGACCATTGTCGTTCCCGACATGCAAATGCTTATCACGTCCATTTCTTAAAACCATCTTCCCATGAACATTTTTCAATCACCCTATACAACGCCCCATCACACCGCGCCCTTCAATGAGATAAGGATTGCAGACTTCAAGCCGGCCATCTTGCAAGGCATTGAGGAAGAAGACGCTGAAATCGATGCCATTGTGCAAAATACGGAGCACCCCGATTTCCAGAACACCATCGAGGCACTTGAAAATACAGGTGAGACGTTGCGACGCACCACCGACATGTTCTACAACCTACTGAGTGCGGAAACCTGTGACGAACTGGACGAACTGGCCCAGGAGTTGTCGCCTATCATGACGGAACACAGCAACAACATCTCACTGAATCAGGCTCTTTTCTCCCGCATCAAAACGGTGTATGAGGAGCAGAAGGCCAATAACTTCCAAGCGTTGAACACCGAGGAGCAGCGTTTGCTGGAACTCACCTACAAGGGCTTTGTCCGAAGCGGTGCTAACCTGAACGATGCCGACAAGGAAAAACTGCGTACCATCACGGCGGAACTGGACTTGCTGGCTCTACAATTCTCGCAAAACAAACTAAAGGACACCAACGAGTTCACGTTGCATCTGACCGACCCTGCCCCATTGGAAGGCCTGCCACAGAGCATCCTCGATGCAGCGGCACAGGAAGCGAAGGACCGCAAACTTTCGGGATGGGTCTTCACATTGCAGGCTCCCAGCTACGGCCCTTTCATGCAGTACTGTAAGAATCAGGACTTGCGTCGGCAAATGTACATGGCCTATAACACGTTATGTACACACGACAACCCGTACAACAATATCGAAATTTGCAAAAAGCTGGTCAACCTGCGTTTGCAATATGCACAGTTGTTGGGCTATCAGACCTATGCAGACTACGTGCTTGAAAATCGGATGGCCGAGAAGGCAGACAACGTCTATCAGCTGCTCAATCAACTGATTGCAGCCTACAAACCCATAGCCATCGAGGAGGTCAAGGAACTGAGCCACGATGAGGAGATTGCTCCATGGGATTTTGCCTACCTCTCCAACCAACTGCGGCAGCAAAAGTACCAGCTTGACCCAGAAATGCTTCGCCCTTATTTTGAGCTTTCCAAGGTGAATGAAGGGGTATTTAACCTGGCTACCCGACTTTATGGTATTACTTTCAGAAAGAATAGTGAAATACCTGTCTATCACAAGGATGTAGAAGCCTATGAGGTGTTTGACAAGGATGGCAGCTTCCTGGCTGTTTTCTACTGCGACTTCTTCCCCAGAGCCACGAAAAAGTCCGGGGCATGGATGACGAACTACCGTGAACAGTGGATGGATGCCGACGGCGTAAACCACCGTCCCCATGTTTCTATTGTGACGAACTTCACCAAGCCGACCGACGAAAAGCCTTCGCTGCTGACGCTGGACGAAGTGGAAACCTTCCTGCATGAGTTCGGCCACAGTCTGCACGGCATGTTTGCCAACACCAAATACCGTTCACTCAGTGGCACCAACGTACAGTGGGACTTCGTCGAACTGCCCTCGCAATTCATGGAGAATTACAGCATCGAAAAAGAGTTCCTGAACACTTTTGCCCGTCATTACCAAACCGATGAACCCATGCCCGACACCCTCATCCAGCGCATTGTCAACTCACGGAACTTCAACGTGGCCTACGCTTGTATGCGTCAGGTCAGCTTCGGTCTGCTCGACATGGCCTACTACACAAGGAAAACGCCTTTCGATGGCGACTTGAAGGCTTTTGAAAAAGAAGCTTGGCAGGCTGCCCAGGTCATGCCAAGCCCTGCCGACACCTGCATGACGGTGCAATTCAGCCACATCATGGCTGGCGGATATTCTGCGGGCTACTACAGCTACAAATGGGCCGAAGTGCTCGATGCCGACGCCTTTGGAAAATTCAAGCAGGACGGCATATTCAACACCGAGACTGCCGACAGCTTCCGCCGAAACATTCTCTCAAAGGGCAACACCGAGCGACCCATGACGCTCTACAAACGCTTCAGAGGCAAAGAGCCCAGCATCGACGCCCTGCTCCAGCGCAACGGAATCAAGCCGTCATAACAAAGAGATAGTAGGAATGAGGCATTCATTTTCATCTCAGACAGCAATCATATATTCTAAATCACACATTATAAATTATAGAAATGAAACACATTCAAGCACTTATCTGCCTTGCGGCAATCATCTGCTGCTTCGCATCATGTAAAAAAGAGGACGACATCAGTGAACTTTTCGAAGGTAGGAAACTCTACATGACAGAAGTACGAATCCAGGGAAGCAACATCGTGGGCGAAGACCTCAAAACCATCTACCGTTCCGAAGATGCCTATTACATCCAGTTTGGCAAAGAAACCTTCACAGGCTCACTGGCCAACGGAGCCACCTTCAACGGAACCTGGGAAGCCGACGGCAAGAAGCACACCTTCCAGTTGAGCATCCGTCAAACCCCAAGCACCAGCCAACACGTTGACCGCTTGATTCTGAACACCCTGAATAAAGTCATCCGCTATGAAGGCGACTCCAACATCATCCGCCTTATTGCCGACGATGCCAACGTTGTTACCATCAGCGCAAAACGCAGTCCGGAAAGTAGCTTGTAACCCACAATTCTACATCAGAAAAAAAGGATTCAGGATTGAGGTCCAGGTTTTCATCCTCAAGCAACTTGTTATAATTTTTCATTGATACATCATATATTTTAAAGGAAAGTGGACAAACAACAGAAACTCGACCAACGATACATCCGCATGGCACGTATTTGGGCCGAAAACTCCTATTGCCAACGACGCAGGGTCGGTGCGCTTGTGGTCAAAGAGAAAATGATTATCTCCGACGGCTATAACGGCACCCCGTCGGGCTTTGAGAACATCTGCGAGGACGAGAACAACGTGACAAAACCCTACGTCCTCCATGCCGAGGCCAATGCCATCACCAAGCTGGCCCGTTCCAACAACTCCAGCGACGGCGCCACCATGTACATCACGGCATCCCCGTGCATCGAATGCGCCAAACTCATCATCCAGGCTGGCATCAAGCGGGTGGTCTATGGCGAGAACTACCGCCTCAGCGACGGCATCGACCTGTTACGCCGTGCCGGCATCGAAACCGTTTTCATTGACATTAACAATCTATAATCCATTATGTCTATCAACAAAAACAACCAGTTCGTCCCACTCATTATCGCTGTCAGCGTCGTGCTGGGAATCATCATCGGAACATTCTTCGCCAACAGGTTTTCAGGCAATCGGTTGAACATCATAAACTCTTCATCCAACAAGTTAAATGACCTGCTTCACATCATTGACGACCAATACGTTGACACTGTAAGCATCAGCAACGTCGTGGAGGATGCAATGCCGAAGATACTGGAGGAACTCGACCCCCACTCCACCTACATTTCCGCCAAGGACGCACAGACCGCCAACGACGACCTGCGCGGCAGCTTCAGCGGCGTCGGTGTCCAGTTCACCGTCCGCAACGACACGGTGCGCATCTCAGGCATCATCAAGGGCGGTCCCTCTGAGAAGGTAGGACTGTTGGCCGGCGACAAAATCATCGCCATCGACGGTGAGAGCTTTGTGGGCAAAATCGTCACCAACGAGGAGACTATGCACCGCCTCAAGGGTGAACATGGTACCAAGGTCACAGTCACCGTCCTGCGCCACGGCCACAAGAAGCCGTTGAAATTCACCATCGTGCGTGGCGACATCCCCATCAAGAGCGTCGATGCCTCCTATATGCTCACCCCCGAACTGGGTTACATTAAAATCAAGAATTTCGGCGAAACCACCTACGCCGAACTGCTGACCGCCCTCGCCCAGCTCGAAGAAGATGGCTTCAAGGGACTCGTCGTCGATTTGCGTGGCAATGGCGGCGGCTACCTCACCAGCTCCATTCAGATGGTCAACGAATTTCTTCCCCAGGACTGCCTCATCGTCTATACCGAAGGCCGAAAGTCCAAGCGCGAGGAATACAAGAGTGACGGACGCGGCTCCTACCAGCAACTGCCCATCATCGTGCTCACCGACGAACTGACGGCCAGCGCCGCCGAAATCTTCTCCGGTGCCATTCAGGACAACGATCGTGGCATCATCGTCGGACGGCGTTCCTTCGGAAAGGGACTCGTCCAGCAGCCCGTAGAGTTCTCCGACGGCAGTATGATCCGGCTTACCGTGGCCCGCTACTACACCCCCTCGGGCCGCTGCATCCAGAAACCCTACGTCAAAGGACAGAAGCGCGAGGAATACGAAATGGACATCATCACCCGCTACCAGCATGGTGAATTCTTCAACGAAGACAGCATCCGGCAGACAGGCGAAGTCTATCACACCTCCATCGGTCGTGAAGTCTATGGTGGCGGCGGCATCATGCCCGACTACTTCGTAGCTGAGGACACCACCCTCTTCACTTCCTACTACACCGAAGCCGTCTCCAGCGGCCTCATCTCTCAGTTCTGCTTCGAATACGTCGATAACAACCGCGCCGAATTGCAGAAATCGGAGACACCCGACGACCTCCTGCGCCACATCAAGCGCCAGGGGCTGGTTGACCAGTTTGTCCGCTATGCCGACAACCACGACCTGCGTCGCCGCAACAACATGATTCTGAAATCGAAGAAACTATTCGAGCAGGCCATCTACGGAAACATCATCTACAGCATCTTCGACATCGGCGACTACACCGCCTTTGTCAACCGCTCCGATGCCACCATCCTCCGCGCCGTCGATCTCTTCAAGAAAAAGAAGACCACTCCAACCCTTCCACGAAAAGACTGAACGCCTCCATCCATACCCCTTTTCCGTTCCGAAAATGACGCAGAACTGTATTCACGAGAACAGTTCTGCGTCATCTTTTGTAGAGTTCTGCGTCATCTCCGAAAGAGTCCAGCGTCACATCTGAAACTTTTCCAAGCATTGCCTCGGCCACTCTGCCATTTAACTACACTTAACTAAAAAAGTGCAATCGCGGGAAAAAAATTGCAATCCCGACTTTGCAAATTGCAGGAAAAAGCGTATCTTTGCAGCAAAATTTCGGAATGTTTCGTAAAAACGACCGAAATGGGGTTCAATATTATCTCTCTAAAACCGACGATATTTTATGGATTCTTTCTTCCGCACCCACTCGTATCTGGTCACTCACAATGGCAATCCCGTCAGGCGCGACTTGATGGATGAAATCAATTGGAACGACCGCCTGATTGGTATCAAGGGTGCAAGAGGTGTTGGTAAAACCACGTTCTTGATTCAGTACGCAAAAGAAAGATTCTCGCCCGACGACCGCACGTGCCTGTATATCAATACAAACAATTTCTACGTGCAAAATGTGGGCATTACGGAGTTCGCCACGGAGTTTTACAATAACGGAGGCAAGGTGCTGTTGATTGACCAGGTGTATAAGCAGCCGGACTGGAGCCGCCAACTGCGTGAGTGCTACGACCGTCTGCCAGGGTTGAAGATTGTGTTCACTGGGTCGCCTGTGATGCGCCTGAAAGAGGAGAATCCAGAGTTGAACGGCATCGTAAAATCGTACAACCTGCGTGGTTTCTCGTTCCGGGAATATCTGCAAATCATGACGGGCACAAGTCTGCCCAAATTTACGCTTGACGAGATTATCAAGAACCATAAAAGCATTGCAGAGCAGATATTGGCCAAGGTCGATCCGAAGGAGCACTTCCAGTCTTACCTGCATCATGGTTTCTATCCGTTCTTCCTCAGCCAGGGGAATTATTCTGAGAAGTTGCTGAAGAACATGAACATGATGATAGAGGTGGATGTCTTGCTCATCAAACAAATTGAGCTGAAGTATCTGGCTAAAATCAAGCAGTTGTTCTATCTGCTCACGACGAGCGGAAGCATTGTGCCGAACGTCAGTCAACTCTCATTGGAACTGGGAATGAGTCGTGCGACCGTCATGCGGTATATCAAATACCTGATGGAGGCGCGACTGGTCAATATGATATATGCAAAGGGAGACCAATACCCCAAGAAACCGGGAAGAATCCTTTTGCACAATACCAACCTGATGTACAGTTTCTATCCACGCACTTTCGATAGTCAGGACGTGCAGGAGACGTTCTTCTGCAACACACTCTGGAAAGACCATGAAGTGTTCAAGCACGGACAGCAGGTGTGCTCGTTCAATATTGACGGGAAGTATGAGTTCAAGATTGTGGAACATGCAACAAAGCTGAAGAGCAAGTCGAAGACGCTGTTTGCCGTAAACCATTGCGACGTGGGCGACGGCAACCAAATTCCGCTCTGGCTGTTCGGATTCCTGTACTAAATCAGTTTTGCGCTAAGAGACACAAAAAAAGGTCTAACGCCCAATAATAGAAACGCAGAAACACCATGATGCAATTATCGAAGACAGGCCATGCCGCACAAATGGAAAGCATGAAGGCATTTGATGAACAAATGCCATGTATCGGCATTTTCTGGTATGACATGGCTGAGAAAACGCTCTTCGGTGTGCGTAAATCGGAACTGACGCCAAAGATGGTGGAAGAGGCTGCGGAAAGAGGACTACCTTTTATCAATTATCCACATCTGCATCGCCAAGTTTGGGCAAAGGAGTATTTCCGGGCACAGGCCAAGCAGGAGGACACAAAATTCAAGGGTGACTACACGCAGGTGCCACGTGGACGTGTGGCGTGGAACATCAACAAGTTCATCGTTCTGGTTGGTCACTGGGCAGAGCCTATCCTCGACGAACTGACCGAGCTGATAGAACAAGAGTTCTCACTCCCCTACTTTGAGTTTGTCTATGACGAACATTGGGATATCGGACACGGTTGGTCGGGAGACATGAAGTAACAACGCTAATTATTGTTACACATTATATATCTTTTATATTATCACTTTTAAAAAATTATGGGTAAAGAAAAGAAATTTATCACTTGTGATGGTAACACCGCTGCGGCTCATGTAGCATACATGTTCTCCGAGGTGGCTGCC
>CAJONZ010000107.1 GCA_905236065.1 uncultured Bacteroidaceae bacterium
ATGAGTTTGCCAACGCAGCTGAGCTGATGCGCGACTACGACGGTTGGAGCCGCCAGGACTTTGATGAGTTCAAGCAATGGATTATCCGCGTATTCTATAATCCCTCCATCGACTTCCTGCGTCGCCGACACGACACGTGGCTCAACGCACGAAATGCATCGCTCGGCGAGCGTCCTGGTCACTACTGGTCCAACTGGGGCCTGTGCAACGCGCTGTGCGTGATGTCCATCGGCATCCTCTGCGATGACGTTCACATGTATAATCAGGGCGTGTCATTTTATAAATACGACCACGTAGGCACCTACAAAGACCGCTCCGCAGACAACGTCATCCTCAATGACGGATGCGACGAATTCATAGGCAATCTCGTACCGGTAGTTCACAAGGACAGCCGCGGGCCTCTAGGCTATCTCGGACAGATGCAGGAGAGCGGTCGCGACCAGGGACATGCCCTGATGGCTCTCGGCCTCGCACTTGACATCTGTACCGTAGGCTTCAATCAGGGTGACGACCTGTTTGCCTATATGAACGACCGCATAGCTGCCGGCACGGAGTTCGTGGCGGCCATGAATTTCGGCGGCGTAGATGCCGCAGCCCTGCCGTGGACAAATTACAACTATGCCGACTGCCGCGGTCGCATGGGCGCAGGCTGGCACATGGAAGGGCCCAACACCGGTGGCGCAGGCGAATACCGCCCCTACTGGGATCGTGCCATTGGTTACTACGAGGGGCTGCGCGGCGTAAAGCTGCAATATGCCGAACAGGCCAGTGCGAAGATATGTCCTGACGGTGGCGGTGGCAACTACAGTCAAAACAGCGGTGGGTTCGACCATCTCGGCTTCTCCACACTCACCAGTTGGCGCCCAGCCATTGATGCTTCAGCAGGCATCACGCCCCTGAGCGGTGACATATTATATCAGGGTGTGACCTATAAGAACCAGACCAATCTTGGCGGTCTGGGATACAAATATGAGGTGTGTCCGTCAAAAGGCATCCCCGCAGATGGCAGCGACATCACGCTGATGCCACAGTTGCCGGAAGGAGCAGAGGACAGCGGCCAATGGCTGTGGAACACAGGCGAGACCACGCGGCAGATTACTGTCAAGGCCAATTGCAGCTACATCTATCGCGTCAGCTACACCGCACAGAACGGAGCCGTGAGCCACCAGTCGTTTGCCATTGCCGTCAGCGGTGATGCCGCACCCGACGTGATGACCGAAGAGATTACTGTCGATGGCGTGATAGAGCGCGTGACGGAAAAGACCGTCCTTGCTGGCACCAGCGTTATCCTCTATGCTGGCCCCACCACTGGCTGGACCGACGACTACTTGTGGGACAACGGTGTGAAGGGCAGCGTGGTCATAATTCCTGCCATTACTTCCTCGCGCACCTATCTCTGCCAGTATGCCAACCAAAGCGGAGCCGTCAGCGAGAGCCGCTTCAATATCCATGTCGTAGAGGCCCGGCAGAACATCAACGGCGTATTTACCGATGAGGCGGAACTCCTGCCCGGCAACCGTGTTGAAATGCGTTTGACCATTCCCTCGTATGCCAATGCATCTGACATTTTATGGGAAGACGGTACGACGGGAGGAACCTATGTTGTAAGCGAACTGACGGAAGACACCGAGGTTACTGCCACTTATAAGGGCACGGAATATCGCTTTGTACTACGTCTCATGGGCGGCGGCAGTTATCCCATCGACGCCACAAGTCTCATCGTCAACCCTGACTTTGCCACCATCGACGGCACAGGCTGGACGATGACCGGCACCTGGGGCAACCAACGTTTCAACGGTGCTGTGGAGGTATGGCACAGCACAGGTTTCGACTTCTCGCAGACCATCAGCGGACTGCCCGACGGCGAATATACCGTCAGCTGCCAGCTGGTATATGGTGAAGGCTCCAAGACCGGTTACCTCTACGCCACAAGCGACAGTGAGACGTCGAAAGCCACGGTGAAGCAAAGCTGTGCTGGCAGTGACTTCGATACTCAGCGCGACAAGATGGCTGCCAATGCTAACTATGCCCGCCTCTCAGTCACTGTCAACGTCACCGGCGGCACACTCACCATCGGCATTAAAGACACCTCGTCCGGCACCAACTGGCTCGTTTGGGACAACTTTACCCTGACTTGCAGCAGTATTTCCGCTACAGGCATTAGCGAAGTCATAAACCGTCAGTCCACAAACCGTCAATACTTCGACCTTCAGGGTCGCCGAGTCAATGGTACTCCCAAGCATGGTATCTACATCATTGACGGAAAGAAGGTGTTCGTGAAATGAACCTGCACATCGTTACATGATACGAAAGATTCTATTTGCAGTGATGATACTGTGGGCTGTCAGCAGCAGCGCACAGGTAAACTACCAGATGGCTGGTCCCTACAAGGTGGTAGCCCGTGATGGACAGTACGCCCACACAAAAGGAGGCAGCGAACGCGATATGTGGATGGCGTGGCAGTCAGCACAAATCGGCGACGGCCAAACAGCTCTGGAGATAATCAATGCCTACGCCCAGACACTGCAGCGGTTCGATGGACACGATGCACCACTGTGTACTATTCAAGCCTACTGGCTATTGCAAGCAATGAGAATGGTAAAGAGCCATCAGACTCCAAAATGGGCTGCGATGATTCGCCGTGCCATCCTGCCGACGTTGAAGCAGTTTGAGGCCGACAGTCCGTATGCCAACGGCAACTGGGGGGCCATCGTGAACCGTTGCAGGATGGCCTGCGCCATCTTCTTGGAGGACAGTGTACTCTATCAAGCCAGCATCGACTACTTTCTGAATGCCAACGACAACGGGGCGTTGCCTCGGTATGTATGCGAGACGGGGCAGTGCCAGGAGACGGGGCGCGACCAAGCCCACGTGCAGTTAGGACTCGGTGCGCTATGCGACATCTGCGAGATGGCTTGGACACAGGGTACTGATTTGTGGGGCGCACTCGACAACCGACTAATGAAGGGGCTGGAATACACAGCCCGCTACAACTTGGGTTATGACGTGCCGTTTGAAACGTGGCGGGACTGCACAGGTCTCTATTGCGATTGGACGGAGCCGGGGGCTATGGGACGCGGTCGCATCCGCTGTATCTATGATGTGGCCTATGAGCATTATACGAAAGTGAAAGGTTTGAATATGCCATATACGAAGAAACTCCTCGACTTGCAACAGAAGGCAGAACAGCGAGGAGAGATTATTCAGAACATGGAGGCTGACCAGTTTATTGTGAAAGGTGTAAAAGAGGGAACGCGGCTGCATCAAGTCCTTACTTATCCCGCTCCTGAAGGTGCGCCTCTGAAGCACGACTACGAAGTGTTTGTACGTCCGCGAAGTGGTCAGGAGTGGACGAAGGTGGATACGTATATGGCGAAAGTAAATGCCTCCGTGGGGGACAATAGACACAAGGTCTCGGAAATCAGCTATTGCATGTTTGACTTTACGGGCGATGTTTTCGTAAAGGTCGTCAGCAAGAATAAGAAGTTCAAGGCAGCAAGGATAAGGCCAGACTATCGGGGCGTGATTGCCAATGTGCAGAATGACAGCACCGTTCGGTTCCTACTCTTCCAGCCAGAGAACGTGAGCGTGGAGTTCGACGGTGACATCACCAACAATCTGTTGGTTTTTACCTCCAAGCCGACGGTCAGCAAGGAAGATGCAGAGAAGCAGGCAAAGTCACAAGGACGTGAGTTCAGGTATTACGGTCCAGGCTTTTATAATAAGGAAGATACGATTTTCGTGGCTTCCAATACCACGTTTTATCTCGACGGCGGCGCATATCTAACCGCCACTTTTGCCATCAACGACGCTCACGACGTGAGTATCTTAGGGCGCGGCATAGCCCGTCCGCAGCAAGGCTACGAGGGTGCTCATGTCTATCGCTCGAAAAATGTGCTTATCGATGGCCTCGTGTTGAACACCTGTCCTATTGGCGAGTCGCAGAATGTCACCCTGCACGATGTCCGCAGTATCTCGCATCCCTCATGGGGTGATGGACTGAATGTCTTTGGCGGCTCCAGCGACATTCTCTACGACCGCGTGTTCTGCCGCAACTCTGACGACTGCACTACAGCCTATGCCACCCGCAAGGGCTTCTTCGGCAACTGTAGCAACGTGACCATGCGAAACTCTACGCTTTGGGCCGATGTGGCACACCCCATCTTCATCGGCATTCATGGCAATGCGGAGCGTGGAGATACCATTGAGAACCTGCGGTATGAGAACATCGACATCCTCGGACAGGCTGAGCCACAGGTCGATTACCAAGGTTGTCTGGCCATTAATTGCGGCGACAACAACCTCGTGCGCAACGTCACTTTCGAGAACATCCGCATGGAGCAAATTGAACAGGGAAGCATCGCGCAGGTGAAAGTGGGCTACAACCAGAAGTATTGCGCAGCTCCTGGCCGTGGCGTAGAAAATGTCACTTTCAGGAATATCCGATATAAAGGTGAACTGCCTTATCTCTCCATCATCAATGGCTACAACGATGAGCGCAAGGTGAAAGACATCACCTTTGAAGGTATCAAAATAAATGGACGTCTGCTACACGACAAAATGGAGGGTAAGCCCGCGTGGTACGCTACAGCCGATTACATCCCCATGTACGTGGGCAACCATGTGGAGAACGTGGTATTCAGTGCAGACAGCCGAAGCACGACATCGGTCAGGTGACAAACTGGCTTTCAAAGGTCAAGTAAAGATCTTTTCACGTCAAGTTATCATTTAACCTTTATTTATTGCGTTTATTCGGAATTTATTTGTACTTTTGCCGCCAGAAACAAACATGTTAGGATTATGACAACACTTGCTTTGAACAATCTGTGGACGTACATCCAAGGACTTTCACTTAAACAGAAAGAACGTGAGTGGCTGGCCAGCAAGCTCATTGAACCACAGGCTGACGATGCCAAAACCGCTCGACAAAAGGCGTATGTAAAGGAAACACTGACCCGCGCACTCCGCGAAGTGGAAGACGCCAAACGAGGGAAAACCAAAATGATGACCTTAGACGAATTTGAAGAAGAACTCAGAAAGGACGGAATCTTATGAAGGTGAACCTCATCCCTTCAGTTGAATTTTTGAAACAACTGAAACGTTTGGCCAAGAAGTACAAGTCGATAGGCGAAGATTACAAAGCCTTAAAAGAGTCTTTGCTGGACAATCCTTTTCAAGGTGATAATCTCGGTAACGGCGTGCGCAAGATTCGCATGGCCATCACGTCGAAGGGCAAGGGGAAGAGCGGTGGTGCACGGGTACTGACGTTGAATGTACTGGTGAGCGATGATGCCAATGTAACGTTGCTGACCATCTATGACAAAAACGAAATCGACAATGTTTCCGACGAATACATCCGCTGGCTTGTCAGCGAGGCCAAAGCGTAAGGTTTCACTTTACCCTACCCCATTGGTCAAAACATCATCCCACGTCGCATCTGATGTGGGATGATGTTTTTGTAGGGTCGTAAACTGATTTTCATTGCCCATAAAAGAAGAGGGGGGAGACTGGGCAAAAAAAATTCTTGAAGGAAGAGAGGGGGATTTCAATTTTTTTCATGTACCTTTGCGTCCAAACATTCAATCAGTTTACATGAAATTCCATTACGATGTAGTTGTTGTGGGAGCAGGCCACGCTGGTTGTGAGGCGGCTGCGGCTGCGGCTAACCTGGGTGCGAAGACCTGCTTGATAACAATGGACATGAACAAAATTGCGCAGATGTCGTGCAACCCGGCGGTGGGCGGCATTGCCAAGGGACAGATTGTGCGGGAAATTGACGCACTGGGCGGACAGATGGGTATCGTGACCGACAGGGCGTCGATACAGTTCCGCATGTTGAACCGCTCAAAGGGGCCTGCGATGTGGAGTCCAAGGGCCCAGTGTGACCGTGAAAAATTTATCTGGGAATGGAGACGGGTTTTGGACCAGACGGGAAATCTATGCCTATGGCAAGATCAGGTGAAGGAGCTGATTTTTGAGTCGGTTGAAAAACAGGAAGAAGAGGGGGAAAACGAGTGCAAAAACCTTGACAGTGGAAAATCGCCTAAAAAATCAGAGCAGCACGTCCGCGTGGTAGGAGTACGCACCTACACGGACACTGAGTTTGAAGCTAAATGCGTGATTATCACGGTAGGAACCTTCCTGAATGGGTTGATGCACATTGGTCGGACGAAGTTGCAGGGCGGACGATGTGCCGAGCCGGCATCGCTGGAACTGACGGAGAGCATCACGAAGACGGGCATCCGGCACGGACGCATGAAGACGGGGACGCCGGTGCGCATTGACAAGCGGAGTGTGGATTTCTCGCTGATGGAGGAACAGCCCGGCGACGAGGTGGGCGGTTGCTTCAGCTACCTGAACGAGAGAAGCGGACTGAGACAATTGCCCTGCTGGATTACCTACACGAACGAAAAGGTACACGAGGTGTTGCGGTCGGGATTTGCAGACTCGCCCCTCTACAACGGACAGATTCAATCCATCGGTCCGCGTTACTGTCCGTCCATTGAGACGAAGCTGCATACGTTTCCCGACAAGAACCAGCACATGCTGTTCCTGGAGCCAGAAGGTACGGACACGAACGAGATGTACCTGAACGGGTTCTCCTCATCGCTGCCGATAGACACCCAACTGAATGCGCTGCGGGAGATTCCTGCCTTCCGAAACCTGCGGGTATATCGACCTGGATATGCCATCGAGTACGATTTCTTCGACCCGACGCAATTGACCCACTCGCTGGAGTCAAAAATGGTAGAAAACCTGTTCTTCGCCGGACAGGTGAACGGCACGACAGGATATGAGGAAGCTGCCGGCCAGGGGCTGATTGCCGGTATCAATGCGGCCATCAAATGTTCCGTAGTGAACGCTGAAGGGGGGCCGCTGAACGGAGGTGAGCCTTTCACGCTGTCGAGGAACGAAGCATACATCGGTGTGCTGATTGACGACCTGGTAACGAAGGGCGTGGACGAGCCTTACCGCATGTTTACTTCTCGTGCCGAATATCGAATCTTGCTTCGGCAGGACGATGCGGATATGCGCCTGACGGAGAAGAGCTATCAGTTGGGATTGGCCAAGAGGGAGCGCTATGAGCGGATGGTGGCCAAACGGAAAATGATTGAGGAGATGATGGATTTCTGCCAGAACTTTTCGCTGAAGCCCGCCCTCATCAATGCGGCGTTGGAAGCCCTGGGCACTACCCCACTGAGCCAGGGAATCAAACTGGCCGACCTGTTGGGACGCCCGCAGATTTCCTTTGGAAACATTCTGCCCCACATTGTCCCCTTACAGAAAGCAGTGGAAAAAATCTGCCTGAACGCCGATTGCAGCAAGGAGGAGATTCTGGAAGCAACGGAAATCCGCATCAAATATTCGGGCTACATTGCCCGTGAGCAACAGGCGGCAGAGAAGATGCTCCGGCTGGAAAACATCAAAATTACCGGAAAGTTTGACTACTCCAACCTATCGCAAATCTCGATTGAGGCGCGACAAAAACTACAAGCCATACAACCCGTGACGCTGGCACAAGCCTCACGCATCCCGGGTGTGTCCCCCTCGGACATCAACATCATGTTGGTGCTTTTGGGAAGATGATTCCGAAACTTACTACTATTATAAAACCTTATAAAACCACGTACAAATGAACAACCCTTATCTGATTGAGCACCTACGCTCCATTCCCGACTTCCCAAAAGCAGGTATCAACTTCCGAGACGTAACCACTTTGTTCAAGGATGCAAAATGCCTTGAGATTATGGAAGAGGAACTTTACGAACTCTACAAAGACAAAGGCATCACAAAAATCGTAGGTCTGGAAACCCGTGGATACATCATGGGCTCCATCCTTGCCCGACGCCTAAACGCAGGATTCGTCATGGCACGCAAACCCGGAAAGTTGCCCGCAACGACCATTCGCGAATCGTTCTCAAAAGAGTATGGCGTGGATTCCATTGAACTACACTTGGACGCCATCACACCCGATGACGTGGTACTGATTCACGACGACCTGCTGGCTACGGGCGGAACCATCAAGGCAGCATGGAAGCTGGTAAAGAAACTGGGGCCCAAGAAGTGCTACATGAACTTCCTGATTGAAATCCGCGACGAAGGATTGACTGGTCGTGAACACATTGGAGAAGGCATCGAAATCACCACACTGATGACCTTGTAAAAAAGCGTTTGGCATCAGGTGCTTCTGGTGCCAAACGCAACCTTTTTTGCGAAAAACACTTCAAGCATCCACTTCAGCCACGATGGGCTAACCCCTGCGTATTCGGCAAGTTAGCACGACATTGTTTCACGTGGAACATTAAGTGATACTCTAATGGCAAAAGAACAAGAAAGACTAAGTAGACTAAAGACCATCGTCTCTGCCCTACCAAATTCTCCCGGCTGCTATCAGTATCTTGACGAGGCGGGAAAGATTATCTATGTGGGCAAGGCAAAGAACCTCAAGAACCGAGTTTCCTCCTATTTCCTGAAATCAGTTGACCGAAGAAAGACGGAGGTTCTGGTGTCGAAAATCCAAGACATCAAGTACATTGTCGTTCCGACGGACGAGGATGCCCTACTGCTTGAAAACAACCTCATCAAAAAGTACAAGCCGCGCTACAACATTCTCCTGAAGGATGGAAAGACTTACCCTTCAGTCTGCGTCACGAACGAGTACCTTCCACGGGTTTTCAAGACGAGGAAAATTCAAAAGAAAGGCGGCACCTACTTCGGGCCTTTCTCTCACCAGGGGACGCTGAACAACATATTAGAGCTTATCCACAAAATGTACAAACTGCGCAGGTGTCACCAACCTATAACGGAAGAAGGTATCAAAAAGGGAAAGTACAAAACCTGCTTAGAGTATCACATCAAGAACTGCAAAGGCCCCTGCATCGGACTGCAAAGTCGGGAGGAATACTTGCAAGAAATAACAGAGGTGAAAGAAATCCTCCGTGGAAACACGCGCATCCTATGTGAAAAAATGTTGGAAGACATGGCGCGACTATCAGAAGAAATGCGTTTCGAGGCGGCCATGGAAATCAAGAAACGTTACGACCTTGCATTGGAATACTGCGAGAAATCGGAAGTTGTGGCACACTCCTACCATAACATCGACGTGTTCTCCATTGACGACGAAGAGAAATCCAGCTTCATCAATTACCTGCACGTAACCAACGGCAGCATCAACCAGGCTTTCACGTTCGAGTATAAGAAAAGAGTGGATGAAACGGCAGAAGACATGCTGGCCTTAGGTATCGTTGAAATGCGGGAACGCTATAAAAGCAACTCGAAAGAAATTGTCATCCCTTTCCCTATCGACCTTGAAATGGAGGGAATCACATTTACAATCCCAGAAAGAGGAGACAAAAAGCACTTGCTGGAACTGTCAAAACTGAATGTCCGGCAATACCGAATCGACAGCCTGAAACAAGCAGAAAAACTAAACCCAGAGCAAAGAAGTACAAACATCCTGAAAGAGCTGCAACGAAAACTCGGACTGCCGAAACTGCCGATGCGCATAGAATGTTTTGACAACTCGAACATCTCAGGCAGCGATGCCGTGGCAGGGTGCGTCGTCTATAAACAAGCAAAACCAGCAAAGTCTGAATATCGCAAATTCAATATCAAAACCGTCGTTGGACCCGATGATTACGCTTCGATGAAAGAGGTGGTCTATCGGAAATATAAACGAGCGATGGAAGAAGGAACCGAACTGCCCGACCTAATCATTTGTGACGGTGGAAAGGGGCAAATGGAAATTGTACGACAGGTTATCCAAGACGAATTGAAAATTGACATTCCCATCGCCGGACTGGCAAAAGACAACCGCCACCACACCAACGAACTTCTTTTTGGGTTCCCGCAAAAAACGATTGCCGTTGAAATGGACTCTCCCCTTTTCAAGTTTCTCACCCGCATACAGGACGAAGTACATCGCTTTGCCATCACATTCCATCGGGAGAAACGCAGCAAAAGCCAAACGAAAAGCGAACTTGACGACATCAAGGGAATTGGCCCCGAAACGAAAAAACAGTTACTCCGCACTTTCAAAAGCATGAAGCGCATCAAAGAAGCCAGTGCCGCAGAACTGGAAAAAACCGTCGGACCTGCCAAAACAAAGATTCTCCTTCAGGCTTTTCAGGAAAAAGCAGAAGAGACTTTTCAAGAACAACAGAAATAAAATGAAGCCCCCAAAACTTCCTGCAAAATTAATCGCACAGAAAGTTGGCAGTGAGCGGTAAATACGCTAACTTTGCACACCTATGAGAGCAGTTATACAACGAGTGGCTCATGCTTCCGTAAGCATCGAAGGGCAAATCAAATCAGAAATCCAACAGGGTTATCTGATCCTCTTAGGTTGCGAGAACGCCGACAGCGAAGAGGACATTCAGTGGCTCGCCCACAAGATTGTCGGCTTGCGCATTTTCGACGATGAAATGGGCGTAATGAACAAATCCATCATGGACATCGGTGGAGAAATCCTGGTCGTTTCTCAGTTTACCTTGTGGGCCTCCTACAAGAAAGGCAACAGACCCAGCTACCTGCGAGCGGGCAAACACGAAATCACAGTCCCCCTCTACGAGCGGTTTGTAAAAGTGTTGTCGGAACAGCTGGGCAAAACCGTACAGACGGGCGAGTTTGGCGCTTATATGAAGGTGGAACTACTCAATGACGGCCCCGTGACGATTTGCATGGATACCAAAAACAAAGAGTAAAAAACGTATTTATCTGATAAACAATGTAAAAAGAGTAAGATATGGAAAAAAGTAAGTATGAACAAGCATTAAGTTTGTATAACTGTGAACTGGATGACGAAGCCGTTGCACGCCAAGTAAACACCCTGTTGAAAGAGCATCTGGAAGAGAACAACACCCAAGAAGTCAAGAAGTTTCTCTTCAACTCCGTGGAACTCACCACATTAAAGACTACTGACAGCGAAGACAGCGTTCTCCGTTTTGTCGAAAAAGTCAACAAGTTCGACCGCGAGTACAGCGAACTGGGCCATGTGGCCACCGTCTGCGTCTATCCCAACTTCGCAAAGATTTGCTACGAATGCCTTGAGAATGACCACGTTGAAATTGCGTGTGTCAGCGGAAGTTTCCCTTCAAGCCAGACTTTCTTAGAGGTGAAAATCGCCGAGACTGCTTTGGCCATCAAGGACGGTGCCACAGAGATTGATATTGTGATGCCCGTGGGCAAATTCCTGGCAGAAGACTACGAGGGAGTCTGTGACGACATTTCCGAGCTGAAAGCCATTTGTGGCGACAAGAGTATGAAAGTCATCTTGGAAACAGGCTGCCTGAAAACGGCCAGCAACATCAAAAAAGCCAGCATCCTGGCCATGTACGCAGGAGCAGACTACATCAAGACCTCGACTGGCAAACTGGAACCTGCTGCTACTCCAGAAGCTGCTTTCGTCATGTGCCAAGCTATCAAGGAATACTATGAGAAGACAGGCATACAGGTTGGATTCAAGCCCGCCGGAGGCATGAAAACTGTTGAGGATGCACTCACCTACTACACCATCGTCAAAGAAGTCCTTGGCGAAAAATGGTTGACAAACAAATGGCTGCGTCTCGGTACCAGTTCCTTGGCCAACAAACTGTTGAGCGACATTCTCGAAAAAGACATCAAATTCTTCTAACAATACATTCGCTGAACCATCAGCGAGCCAAAACGAAACGCTCCCAAATGCCTGTTTTAGGCACTCAGGAGCGTTTCTCTCTTTATATTAACAACCTAAACAATTTAGACGGAACGGTCGGAAACAAAATCCACATATTGCATGAGAGCCGTGCGTGTCGGCGAGTCTGGAAATACAGATAACAGGCTTTTGGCTTTGTCAGAATATTCGTGCATCACCTTCCGGGCATAGTCTATACCGCCATTTTCCTTGGTGAAGGCTACCAAACGAGCTACATCAGCATCAGCGACCGTGAAATTTTTCACCGACTCAGCAATGCGGTACATCTCTTGGTTGCCTGTTGACTTCAGGGCATAAATGACAGGAAGCGTCAACTTACCCTCCTTCATGTCGTTCCCCGTTGGTTTTCCAATGCTTCTGTCCGAGGAGTAATCGAAAATGTCATCACGTATCTGGAAGCAAATTCCCACCATTTCACCGAACTCAGCGAGCTGGTTTATAGCCATTTCATCGTCCGTCACCGACATGGCACCGGCTTTGGCACAGGCACTGAACAAGGCGGCTGTTTTCTCGCTGATGATGCGGAAATAGACTTGTTCGCTGATTTCCTGGTTGTGAACCGACTTCAGTTGGAGCAATTCGCCGCTTGAAAGACGCTGGGAAGTAAGTGCCACTATTTCCATCAGTCTGGGGTTTCTGACCTTGGCAACATTCTGCAAGGACAAAGCTAAAATGAAATCTCCAACAAGCACCGCGATTTTGTTGTCATACAACTTGTTAACCGATGCTTGGCCACGACGCTCGTCACTTTCATCCACCACATCATCATGTATCAGCGTGGCGGTATGCAACAGTTCAAGAGCCACGGCGGTTGTCTGAGAGCGCTCATTCACCTCACCGAATAGTTTTGCGGACAATAGCGTCAGGATGGGACGCATCATCTTGCCCATCCGACTTGAGACAAGAGTCAAAACCTCCTGAAGCAAAGCATTGTCAGAAGTCATACACAACTCAAATACCCTACGGTATTCCGCCATTTCCGCCTCAATCGGTTTTTTAATCTCTTGTAATGCGTCCATCTTTTTGCAAATTTGAATGCAAATGTACATGATTTTTTCCGAACATAAGCCTGTCATAGAAAGAATTTTCATTTTTCTTTTAAGGAAAGGTTGTTAATTCTTATGAATTATACAGAGTAATCCATTTTTTTTCCGTATGTTTACACACAAAATAAAAATATACCCACATGAAAAAACTATTTTTGCTTGACGCATACGCCCTGATTTACCGTGCCTACTATGGATTCATCAATCGCCCACTCATCAACAGCAAAGGCGATAACACCTCGGCCATCTTCGGATTTATCAAGACACTCGAAGAGGTGCTGACTAAGGAAAAGCCTGATTACATCGGCGTTGCCTTCGACGTTCATGGACCGACCTTCCGCCATGAAGCATTCCCTGAATATAAGGCACAACGCGAGGAAACACCCGATGGAATCAAGTTTGGCGTACCTGTCATCAAGGAAATTCTGAAAGCCTACAACATTCCCATCATGGAACGAGAGGGATTTGAGGCCGATGACATCATCGGAACACTGGCCACACAAGGCCAAAATCTCGATGACATCGAGATTTTCATGATGACCCCCGACAAAGATTACGGCCAATTAGTCAAAGGCAACGTAAAAATGTACAAGCCACGACACGACGGCGGCTTTGACATTTTGGGCGAGCAAGACATTATTCATAAATATGGCATCCAGCGCACCAGTCAGATTGTCGATTTGTTGGGACTCATGGGCGACTCCTCCGACAATTTCCTTGGTTGTCCGGGCGTGGGCGAAAAAACTGCCGTCAAACTAATTAACGAATTTGACAGCATCGAAAACCTGCTGGCCAACACCGACAAACTGAAAGGTGCCATCAAGACAAAAGTCGAGACTCACGTTGACGATATCCGAATGAGCCTCTTCCTCGCCAAAATCAAAACCGACATTCCTGATCTCACACTTAACCTCGACGAACTGAAACACGTGGAACCCAACCAAGAGGCTTTACAGAAAATCTACGAGGAACACGAATTGCGCTCACTCCTGAAGAAGCGAGAGGTCTCCCCTACCCCACCCGTTCAAAAACCGATTGGCACCTCTTCCAAAAAATCAAAAGGCATGGTCCGCCAACTCGACATGTTCGCAAGCATGGAAAACAGCGTTTCTGAAGGCCAAAAACAGGAAATATTCACGGACGGGACAACGGAAAATCAAAAAACCTCCACTCTCACAGACTTTAGGACAAGTCATGCCAACTATCAACTTATTGATTCATTGGAAGAAATGCGGAAACTTTCCGCAAAACTCTTGACAGCGGAAGAATTTGCTTTAGACACAGAAACTGCCTCATGGGACAAAAATGACAAAACCGTTGACCCCATGAAGGCCGAATTGGTCGGATTGAGCTTTGCCTTCAACGAAAACGAAGCTTTCTACATTCCCGTCCCAGCCGAAAGAGAAAAAGCGTTAATGGTTGTTAATATTTTCAAAGAGGCATACCATAACGAAAAATCCTTAAAAATCGGACACAACATCAAATACGATATGATGGTGCTCAAACAATACGGCATCGATGTTCAAGGCATCTTGTTCGACACCATGATAGCCGACTACCTGATTCAGCCAGACCGTTCACACAAAATGGACACCATGGCCGAGGACTACTTAAAATATAAAACCATCCACTATGAAGATGTCGTGGGAAGCGGCAAGCTTCAAAAAACCATGCGCGACATTGAACCCAAAGACATCGTAGATTATGCAGCCGAAGACGCAGACATTACATTAAAACTAAAACATCTGCTGGAAAAGGAACTGGAGAAGAAACGACTGGACAAACTTTTCACGGAGATAGAGATGCCACTTGTCCGCGTACTGATGCACATGGAAATGAACGGAGTCCGCATCGACACCGACTCACTGAAAGAGACCTCTACCCTATTCACCCAACGCATGTTGGACATCGAGGCCAGCATCCGCGAGGTAGCCGGAGCAGAACTTAACATTTCCTCCCCAAAGCAAATCGGCGAACTGCTCTTTGACAAACTCAAACTCATGGAGCATCCGCGAAAGACAAAGACCGGCCAATACGTCACCGACGAGGCCACCCTGCAAGCCTTAAAAAGTAAGCACAAAGTGGTGGAGCAAATTCTGGAATACCGTGGATATAAAAAACTGCTCAGTACCTACATCGACGCCCTACCCCAACTGGTCAATAAGCGCACAGGACACATCCACACCTCCTACAATCAAGCTGTTACATCCACCGGCCGACTCAGTTCCAGCAACCCCAACTTACAAAACATCCCTGTACGCGACGACAACGGAAAAGAAGTCCGCAAGGCATTCATCCCCGACGATGGAGAGCTCTTTTTCTCTGCCGACTACAGCCAGATTGAACTGCGCCTGATGGCTCACCTCAGCGGCGATAAAAACATGGTGGAAGACTTCAATTCTGGGCACGACATCCACCGCGCCACAGCCGCAAAAATCTTCAAATGCCCCATCGAAGAGGTTACACCCGAAATGCGCCGAAAAGCCAAGACAGCCAACTTCGGCATCATCTATGGCATTTCCACCTTCGGTCTGGCCGAACGCATGGACGTAAGCCGCACCGAGGCCAAAGAACTGATTGATGAATACTTCGCCACCTATCCCGGTGTCAAGGCATACATGGAAGCAAGCGTCGAAAAGGCCCGGAAACTGAAATACACCGAAACGCTCTATGGGCGTCAGTGCCAAGTGGTTGGCATTGACGAACACAATGCCGTCGTGCGTGGCTATGCCGAGCGAAATGCCATCAATGCCCCCATTCAGGGAACAGCTGCCGACATCATCAAAATAGCTATGATACGCATCGACCAAAAGCTCCAGGAGCGCGGTCTGCGCAGTAAAATGATTCTGCAAGTACACGATGAATTGAACTTCAGCGTACCTCAAGAAGAGAAGGAAATCCTGCAAGAGCTCGTCATCACTGAAATGCAAAACGTGACCCAACTCTCCGTGCCCCTCATTGCCGATTGCGGCTGGGGACGGAATTGGCTTGAAGCGCACTAAAACAAAGAACAAATAACAATGAATAATGAACAATTAACAAATAACCATTCATGGTTTGAGTATCAAGGGATAAGCATCTTCATGTAACTCTCATTGTGAATGATAAATAAAAAAACATCTTATATGGAAACACTGGTTTTTGCAAGCAACAACGCCCACAAACTGGAAGAAATACGTGCCATTCTCGGCGAAAAATTCAAGATAAAGTCACTGAAAGACATCGGCTGCGATGCCGACATCCCCGAAACGGGTAGCACCTTTCAGGAAAACGCCCTGCAAAAGGCACAATATGTGAAAGCCCATTACGGCCTCGACTGCTTTGCCGACGACTCTGGCCTTGAAGTTGAAGCTTTGAACTGGGAACCAGGCATCTATTCTGCCCGCTACGCCCAGATGAACGGCCTTGAAGTCACCTCTGAAAACAAAGACGACCTCAACATGGACGTCCTCATCGACAAACTCCTCGCCTTGCATCCTGACAAGGGTGAAATTGCTGGTGCAAAAGTCCTCTCTTCTGCCCGTTTCCACACAGCCATCGCCCTACTCTATCACGGTGAAATCCACTACTTCGACGGCATCATTCCAGGCTTCATCATCAACGAGAAACGCGGTAACGAAGGTTTTGGCTATGACCCCATCTTCATTCCCGAAGGCCAACAACTGACCTTCTCGCAACTCGGTGCAGACATAAAAAACGGCATGAGCCATCGTGCCCGTGCCGTCTCTCAATTAGCCCAATTCCTTAAGCTATAATCTCTGCTCTGCACACACTGTGCGACTATAACTCAGCGTCCGAACACTGGAAGGTCGTTCCCTTCGAGATGTCGCCCGTCTGCAGGCCCAGCTTAAACCACTTCATGCGCTGCTTCGACGTGCCATGGTTGAACGATTCTGGCACGGCATAGCCTCTTGCCTTCTTCTGCAAATAGTCATCGCCGATAACCTGCGCACATTGGATGGCCTCTTCAATGTCACCATCCTCCAGCGAACCGAATCGCTTGTTGTCATGATGGGCCCAGACACCTGCATAGAAATCGGCCAGCAACTCCAGGCGCACCGACAGTTTGTTGGCCTCCGTCTGGCTCAGTTGCGCCATCTTCCTGTGTACCTCGTCCAGGATGCCCGTCAGGTATTCCACATGGTGACCCACCTCATGGGCAATCACGTAGGCGTAGGCAAAATCACCGTCAGCACCCAACTGCTTTTTCATGGTCATGAAAAACGAGAGGTCTATATAAAGTTTCTGGTCTCCAGAGCAATAGAACGGACCCATCTCTGAAGCGCCTTGTCCGCAGGCCGTCTGCACACTGCCCGTGTAGAGCACCATCTTCGGCACCCTGTACGTACTCCCCTGCTCCTTGAAAATCTGCGTCCACACATCCTCCGTACCTGCCAGAATCTGTGTCGAGAAGGTTGCCAAATCCTGCTCCTCCTGCGTAAACTCACGCTGCCCTTCGGTCACCTCCGCATTCGTACCCGTCAGTGAACCAAATCCACCGCCTTCCTGAAACGCCTGCATACCGGCTTCCAACGGATTTCCCCCCGTAAAATAAGCCAAAACCATCGCAATAAGAATACCGCCGATACCCAGTCCGACCTTCTTGCCGCCACTCATTCCACGGCGGTCTTCCACATTCGAACTTTGCCTTCTACCCTCTAATTTCATAGTATTAATCGTTATCAGTTTAACATTCTGTGGCAAAGTTACTACACTTCTTTCATTTAGGAAAAAAGAAAGGGGAAAAATCACTTTTTTCAAACAAGAAAACTTAATTTCAGGGGTAAAAACATCGTAACTTGAAATAAAAACAGTATTTTTGTGGTCGGAAACATTTGCAATCATTCCAGCTAAAATCAGACCAATATCTTTATGCAAAATGCTGTAATTAATAAGATTAAGAGCAAGATTGCCCATGGCAAGTTTGGAGAGGGAGAGCCATCAAGCTTGCTTGAATGGCCGAGTCGCGAATGAGGGAAACAACGTCAAATGGAAAAGGACAAGAAAATGGGTCAATGGATAGACTTCTCTATAAATGAACACCGTGCAATGATACAAACCGTCAGTCAAACAAAGCGGAAAGATTAGAAAATAGATGCCTTAAAAGGTTAAATCTACACGAAAATTAGATTGAAATCTTATTTTTCTCAAACCTCTGCCACAGTTTGGCGCATCTTTGTCATACTTTTGCAGAAAAATCATAGAAATATGGACAACGATAGAGGACAAAGTTTGATAACCAAATACGTCTGGGTGATAGAGACC
>CAJONZ010000108.1 GCA_905236065.1 uncultured Bacteroidaceae bacterium
GAATATTCATTAGAAATGGTAAAAAAGTAATTTTATGAAACGAGTTATTGTGATTTCTACGAGCCTGCGTCGCGGTTCAAACAGCGACATGCTCGCTGATAAGTTTGTGGAAGGTGCCAAGGCTGCCGGAAACGAGGTTGAGAAGATTTCGCTTGTTGGCAAGAACATCCAGTTCTGCAAGGGCTGCATGGCCTGTCAGAAGTTGGGGCGTTGTGTCATCAATGATGATGTGAACGACATCATGGCAAAGGTGCTTCAGGCCGATGTCATTTGCTGGGCTACTCCCATCTATTATTATGAGATGAGCGGACAGATGAAGACCCTCATAGATCGTATGAACGCCATGTATGAACTTGACTATCAGTTCCGCGATGTCTATCTGTTGACCACCGCAGCCGAGGACGAGGAGCAGACTCCGAAGCGTGCAGAGGCTGGTCTGACAGGATGGATTGACTGCTATCCTAAGAGCCGTTTGGCAGGCACTCTCTTCTGTGGCGGTGTGAACGATGCCCGTGAGATTGAGGGAAACACGAAAATGCAGGACGCATACGAATTAGGAAATAATCTATAATTCATTATGAAGAAAATCTTTCTTGGAACAATCTTGCTGCTTTTGGCTCTGACCGTTAGAGCGCAGCAGAAAATCAGCTTGAGTGGCACCTGGCAGGTCTTAACTCAGAGCAAAGTGGAGGAAATCGTGTTGCCCAACACACTGGACGGAGCAGGCATAGGGAAGGCAAACACCTTGGAACCTGCCCTGACGAAACCTCAGCTGTCGAGACTAACACGCAAGCACTCGTACATCGGAGCGGCCATCTATGAACGCAATATAGACATCACGAGCGAGATGGCGGGCAAACCTCTGCAATTGCTGTTGGAGCGTGTACTGTGGAGCAGCCGCGTAATGATTGACGGCAGGGACATAGGTCAAATGCAGGAGAGTCTGGTGGGACCGCATATCTTCACGATAGCCCCTCTGACGGAAGGGGTGCATAGGCTGACACTGACCATCAACAACAGAAAACGGCACGATATTTCCGTGGATAATCTGGCGCACAGTTATACCAACGACACACAGATTATGTGGAATGGTGTGCTGGGACGAATGGAACTCAGCGTAGCTCCGACCATCGGTGACATACAGGTTTATCCCGACATTGACAACGGACAGATTGTTGTAAAAGTAAATGGGCAGGGGAAAAACTATCGTTTCACACTGGACGGTAGAATCGTTGCTACCATAAGGGAGAACGAAAACGGCTTTGTACTGCCAGCAAAGGGTTTGTCGCTTTGGAGTGAGTTCTCACCAGAACTGCACACATTAAGCGTTTCTGACGGCAACCAGACGAAAACCGTCACCTTCGGTATGCGCAGTTTCAAGGCAGAGGGAAACCGACTGCTGGTCAATGGTCATCCGACGTTCCTCCGTGGAACGCTGGAGTGCTGCATCTTCCCACTGACAGGTACACCGCCAATGGATGAGCGCGGCTGGATGAAGGTCTTCACGACGGCTCGCGAGTACGGCTTGAATCACCTGCGTTTCCACTCCTGGTGCCCACCCGATGCTGCATTCCGTGTGGCCGACAAGATGGGCTTCTATTGCCAAGTGGAACTGCCCAACTGGTCGCTGACGGTAAACAAGGATTCGGCTACGGCAAAGTTCCTCTATCAGGAGTTCGACAATATCATCCGTCATTACGGCAACCACCCCTCGCTCTGCATCATCAGTTGCGGCAACGAGTTGCAACCCGACTTCAAGTTTCTGAATCAGTTGACACACTATATGAAGGAGCAAGACCCGCGTCGTCTGTATGTCACCTCGACGTTCACCTTTGAGAAGGGGCACGGTGTGAAGCAGGAGCCGGAGGATGACATCTTCATCACCCAGTGGACAGACAAAGGCTGGGTGCGCGGACAGGGGGTATTCGACGAGCGTGTGCCCGACTTCAAAAGCGACTACCGCGAGGCTGCCCGCGACATTACCGTCCCGCTCATTTCCCATGAGATAGGCCAGTACAGCGTCTATCCCAACATCAAGGAAATCGACAAATACACAGGCATCCTCGACCCGCTAAACTTCAAGGCCATCCGCAAAGAGCTGCAGCGGAAGGGTCTGCTCCATAAAGCCGACGACTATCTGAAGGCATCGGGCCGCCTGGCCGCCATCCTTTACAAGGAAGAGATAGAACGCGCCATGAAGACACCGCAGCAGAGCGGATTCCAACTGCTCGACCTGCACGACTTCCCCGGACAGGGGACGGCACTCGTAGGACTGCTCGACGCTTTCTGGGATAGCAAGGGACTTATCGAACCACAGCGGTTCCGCGAGTTCTGTGCGCCAGTGGTACCGTTGGCACAATTCGACAAGGCAGTCTGGAAAGCCGACGAGACTTTCACCGCCCATGTGGATATTGCGAACTACAGTCTTCAGCCAATGGAGGGGAAGACCATCCTTTGGCAGCTTGTCGGCGAAGAGGGTGACATCTATGCTGAAGGTACAGGCAAAAATGTGAGCATCGCATTGGATAAAGTTTCTGAAGCAAAGAAGTTCGAGTTGATTGTTTCCATCGCCGATACCCCTTGGAAGAATCGCTGGAGTATTTGGGTATATCCTGACGTGACGATACCACAGGACAAACGTTTGGTGGTCACCGACAACATTGACGAGGCCTTGAAAGCGCTGAACAAAGGCAAGAAGGTGCTACTTTCACCAAAGACAGCCACCATCAAGGGATTGGAAGGCAAGTTCCTGCCGGTATTCTGGAGTCCCGTCCACTTCCCCAAACAGGCTGGTACGATGGGCTTGCTCTGCAATCCAGAGCATCCTGCACTTGCCCTTTTCCCCACCGATATGCACAGCGACTGGCAGTGGTGGAACCTCGTGAAGCGCAGCCGCGTGATGGTGCTCGACTCCATCGCCCCCGTCACGCCCATCGTGGAGAGCATCGACAACTTCGTAAACAATCGCCGCCTTGCCCAGGTCTTTGAGGCGAAAGTTGGCAAGGGCAGTCTCGTCTTCTCCAGCATCGACCTGCTGACAGACACTCATGTGCCCGAGATTCGCCAGTTCTACTACAGCCTTGTTCGCTATATGCTCAGTAGCGAATTCCATCCCACAACCTCACTCTCCGAGGCCGACCTCCGCAGTCTTCTGCTTCAAGAAGCGACTGAGCAGCGGACGGATGCAAACTCTATCTACAATTGAACTTATACTATCATGAATATGAAGAAGAAAATATTTGCCGCTGTGCTGATGGGCTTGACGCTCACGGGCTGCAATCAGAAAAGTGAAAACAATCAAAACGAAGAAAATATGAATACGACATTGAATCTGACGCAGGAGTGGGACAAGGTGTTCCCCAAGAGCGACAAGGTGACTCACGAGAAGGTGACGTTCAAGAACCGCTTCGGCATCGAACTC
>CAJONZ010000109.1 GCA_905236065.1 uncultured Bacteroidaceae bacterium
CACTGAGCTCTATGTAGAGCCTGGAGTTCCTCACGCATACGAGTACTTAGAGTGGACGCCTCAGGCACACAGGTTTTTTGAACTGAGGAACCATGCGACGGCACGGATGCTTGGAGCTGAAAAAGATGTAAAAGAGTCTGATGAAGCAAAAGCTTTCAGAGAGTTATTATTAAAGTATAACATTGCACAGTAACCTTAACCCCCTAAGTAAGGGGGGATGGGGCCTGCCCTGCGGGTCGTGCTGGGGCTTGGGCCGACGTACGACTATCCGCAAAAATGCCACCTATTTTTGCGGATAGTCATTCATATTAATGAAATAAAAAAGTGAGGGTAAATTGCCAATAATTCCCAAAATTGTTGTACTTTTGCAAGCAAATGTTCATCAATCATGTACGATCAGGTTCGGGAAGATCTTTTCTTTATTATGTTTTATGCAGTAACGACAGCTATGGCCATGCTGGCAAGCTGTTATCTGCTGTTCCGTCGGGGTAATGCCTTTGCCATAGACATTACCCCGCCACTACGCCTGCGCCGCTGGGCTGCAGCCTTCTTTGCGGCTTTCGCATTGAATCACATCTGGTATATGCCCATCTTTTTTCTCACGTCAAGCGAGGACATTATGATGAATGACCTTATAGGTGGGTTGCTTGACAGCATAACGGTTTTCCCCTTGATGATCATCGTTTTGTTCGCTATGCTGCAAGACCGCAAACGACCGCTGTGGCCTATTGCCGCGATGATGACGCCGATTGTTGTAGGAGGAGCATGGTGCGTTGTTACCCGTAGTTATGCCATTGTGCCGACAGTCTATGTCTATGCCCTGTTGATGTGCATTGGCTTAAACATCTATATGGTACGCGCATTGAGGCAGTATGGCCGCTGGCTGCGCGACAACTTTGCCGACCTGGAGCACAAGGAAGTGTGGCAGAATTTCGTGGTGCTGGCCATCACGCTGCTGGTGTTCGTTATCTATGCGTTTACCAGCGAAGGCCCAGTTTACCAATACGCCATGCTGGTGATTAGCGCGGTGCTTATCGGCTATCTCCTGTGGCGTATCGAAACGCTAAGCGACCTGAGCATCCCCCTGCCCTTAGCCATCAATGAAGAAGCGGTCATCACCGAGGAGGAAGATGAGAAAGAAAATACCCTGTCACAATCCATTCGTAACAACATTGGGTCAAAGTTAAAGCAACACTGTGAGGAGCCACAACTTTATTTGCAACACGACATTTCCGTCTCCCAACTTGCCAAACTGATTGGTGTCAATCGTTCCTACCTCAGTAAACACTTTGCTTTGCAGGGTATCACGTACAATGCCTACATCAACGGTCTGCGCATCCAGCATTTTGTCAACCTATACCATGAGGCGGCTACGGCTCATCAGCCTATAACGGCCCATCAACTGGCTTATCAGAGTGGCTTCCACAGTTATAGCACGTTCAGTGCAGCCTTCAAGCAGGTCATGGGAATGACCGCAACGGAGTGGATGCGCCTTTCAGAATCGTAAATTCGTTTCAGAATTGTCAAAACTTTGCAGGTAAGGGCTTTTAGATGATTGCGTTTTCCAATGGGATTGATTAAATTTGCACATCAAAGATGAAATCTTTATCAATCCATAAAAATAATACTATGACACAAAATTCCGTAAACGCCTGTGCTAACCTTGTGGTCTATGGTAAAATCTTCACTTCGGAAGGCAATCAGGTGGTAGAAGCATTTGCCGTGAAAGACGGCAAGTATGTCTATGTTGGCGACAAGAAAGGTGCCGAAGCATTCATTGAAGCAGGCAAGACAGAGGTTCTGGATTATACCGGCAAAGGCCTTGTGATGCCCAGCTGTGGTAATGGTCACGCCCATTATTCAATAGGTGTTGCCCTGCCGATAGTCGGAACGGTAGCCTTTGAACAAGATCCGGAAAAGTTCCTGAAGGAAATCGTTCCCGCTGCCGTCAAGAAAGCCCGGGAAACAGGGGCGACGGCCATCTTTGGCTTCGGCTGGAATTACATTACCTTCATGGAAAATACACCTACCCGCCAGCAGTTGGACGCCATCTGTAGTGATATTCCTATTTACTTTGCCGACAATGAAGGTCACAAGGGTCTGGCGAATACCCTTTGTCTGGTCAATGCTGGTATCATGAAGGCTGACGGCACGGTACTCAAGAAGGATAAGGACATCCGTGGCGGCGAAATCGTGATGGGTGCTGACGGCACACCGACCGGTTACCTGAAAGAGCAGGCCGGCACCTACACACGTTCCTTCCTCGACAACGAAAGACTCTATCCCGTTGACGTGGCAAAAGTAGTCATCCCCAAAATTCAGGAGCATCTGTTGTCAGAGGGTTACACCATGTATATTGATGGCTGGGGCAACTATTTCTATAACGACAATTTTTTCAAGGCCGCCCAGCAGCTGGATCAGGCCGGCGAGATGAACTTCGTCTTGGGCCTGACCTACGAAGTTGAAAGTTGGATGAATGTGGATAAGGCTTTGAAGAAAGCCGCTGACGTTCAGAAATACGCTACCACCCGTGTCAAGACAAACTGGCTCAAACTCTTCATGGACGGTACGGTGGAAGGCGGTACCGGATTCGTTGACCCGCTATATCCTGACGGACACCAGGGCCTCGCCAACTGGACGGAAGAGGAACTCACGGACATCACGCACAAGACGAATGCGAATGGCATCACCATGCATATCCATACGATGGGCAACAAGGCCGTCAATTACGTGGTCAGCGCATACGCCAATGGTGGAAAGGATGAGTTACGCAATACGCTGGTACACGTGCGTAACGTCAATGCAGAGGATTATCAGCGTATGGCCGACCATAACATGTATGTCACCTCAGGTATGCTCTGGCACCATTGTCCCACAGGCGCAGCTGACTATATCCGAGAGCATGGGCTGGCCCCTGCAGGCGTGGAGGACAAGTCTTATCCGATGAAGTCCTATTTCGACAAGGGCATCCATGTGACCTCCCACTCAGACTTCCCTGCCTTGTGCGGCAGTCCCGACGACCCGTTCGGCATTATGGAACTGGCTGTCACAGGCGTGCTTCACGGCGAGAATGGTGAACCCTGGTGGCCCGAAGAGCTCCTCACCCGCGAGCAAGCCATCGTATCCCTGACCATCAATATTGCCAAACAGATGCTCATTGAGAAGGAAAGAGGAAGCATCAGCGAAGGCAAATACGCCGACTTCCTCCTTGTTAATAAGGATGTGCTCTCTTGCCCAGTGACAGAGATTCACGAAGCCAAGCCCGCAGCCACTTACTTCGAGGGAAAGAAGGTTTACGAGATGTAGAAGTCAATGACTAATTATTTCAGAACTATGAGTGAAATCATGAATAAAAAGATTATCGACGGCAATTACGACAAGTCGTTAGCAGTCAAGTGTATTAACGGAACGTTCGTCGGCAAGAAGTCGGAGAATGTCATCAGATATAAAGGTATCCCCTTTGTTGACAAACAGCCTGTCGGCGACCTGCGCTGGAAAGCACCAGTGGATGTTACGCCGGACGACGAGGTTTATGAGGCCTATTACTATGGGAAGGCTCCCGTCCAGGAGCCGGGCGACCCCGCAGCTGAATATGGTACGGGCGAAGACTGCCTGTACCTGAACGTTTGGAAGGCTGACGAGGCGACTGCAAAGAAACCGGTAATGGTGTGGATCTACGGTGGCGCTTATGACGTAGGCGGATCGACTGACCCGATGTACGACTGCACCAATTTCCTGAAAGAAAATCCTGATGTCATTGTGGTGACCTTGAATTACAGAATCAATGTCTTCGGGTTCTTCCACCTGTCCCACCTGCCCGACGGCAAGGACTATCCCGACGCCCAGAACTTAGGACTCCTCGACCAGCTGATGGCCTTGAAGTGGGTTCACGAGAACATTGCAGCCTTCGGTGGCGACCCCGACAATGTGACCATCTGGGGTGAGTCTGCCGGTGCTGGAAGCTGTACGTTGCTTCCGCTCATCAAGGGCTCGCACCGGTATTTCAAGCGTGTCATCGCACAAAGTGGTGCTCCAGCCCAAACGAGAAGTACGGAGCAGGCCATCGCATGTACGAACAGCCTGATGGAGAAACTCGGTTGCAAGACCGTTGCCGATCTGCTGAAGATCAGCGCCGACGATCTCATGAAAGTGTGGGCACCCATTCTCGGGTTATATAGTGCACTCGGCATACGCACGATGCCAGAAAGAGACGGTATCTACCTGCCACTTAATCCGTGGGAGGCGTATGCGAACGGAGCGGCCAAGGACATCGAGTTCCTTCAGGGCTGCAACAAGGATGAGATGAACACCTTCATGGGAGCCCTCGGCGTGGATGCTTGGAATGCGTGGGCCAAAGAGCGCACGGCAGAGAAACTCGCCCAGCTGACGGACAAGGAGAAGGCGTTGGTGGAGAGCTACCTC
>CAJONZ010000110.1 GCA_905236065.1 uncultured Bacteroidaceae bacterium
CCCGCCATAATCATACGAGCCACCCAGAAGAAGATGATGTCGGGAGCGGTGACGAGGTCGCAGGTGGGATAGTAGTAGTTGATTTCCTCGTTGCCCGGATTGTTGATGCCATCGAAGAGAGAGATGGGCCAGAGCCATGAAGAGAACCACGTGTCGAGGGCATCCTCGTCGTGACGCAGCTGGTCGATGGTGATATTCTCGTAGCCAGGAATCTTCTTTGCCTCGGCCAATGCCTCTTCAGGCGTGAGTGCCACCACATACTTCTCTTCCTCGTCCTCTGCCGTGGGCAGGAAGTAAGCCGGGATGCGGTGTCCCCACCAGAGCTGACGGCTGATGCACCAGTCCTGAATGTTCTCCATCCAGTTGCGGTAGGTGTTGACATATTTGGTTGGGTAGAATTTAATCTTGCCTTCGAGTACTGGAGGAAGGGCAATGTCGGCAAAGTGCTTCATAGAGAGGAACCACTGCTTGCAGAGACGAGGCTCCACGGCAGTGTCCTGATTACGCTCGGAGTAGCCCACCTTGTTGTCGTAGTCCTCAACCTTCTCCATCAGACCTGCTTCCTGCAGGTCGAGGACGATTTGCTTACGGACGTACATACGATCCATACCCACGTAGAGACCGGCCTCTTCGGAGAGGGTGCCATCGGGGTTGAAGATGTCAATGGTCTCCAGGTTGTGCGCCTTACCCAGAGCATAGTCGTTGACGTCGTGAGCGGGCGTGACTTTCAGACAGCCCGTACCAAACTCGATATCAACATAGCGGTCCTCGATGACAGGGATGACACGATTGACCAAAGGCACGATGACCTTGTGGCCACGCAGCCACTGGTTCTTGGGGTCTTTGGGGTTGATACACATGGCGGTATCGCCCATGATGGTCTCGGGACGGGTGGTTGCAACGACGGCATAGTAACCTTTGGCATCCTTGTGGATGATGTTGCCCTCTTTTTCCAAAACTTCCTGATTGGTGAGATTTTCCAAGTCGGCCAGATAGTATTTCAGGTGGAAGAGGTGGCTCTTCTCGTCGCGGTAGATAACCTCCTCTGTGGAAAGCACGGTCTGTGCCTTAGGATCCCAGTTGACCATGCGGAGACCACGGTAGATGAGTCCTTTCTTGTAAAGGTCAACAAAGACCTTGAGGACGGACTCGCTGCGCTTCTCGTCCATGGTGAAAGCGGTGCGGTCCCAGTCGCAAGAGGCACCCAGGCGACGGAGCTGCTTGAGGATGATGCCTCCGTGCTCGTCGGTCCATGCCCAGGCGTGCTGGAGGAACTCCTCACGGGTGAGGTCGCGCTTCTTGATGCCTTGTTCGGCAAGGCGGTTCACCACCTTGGCCTCGGTGGCAATGGAGGCATGGTCGGTGCCCGGCACCCAACAGGCGTTCTTTCCATCGATGCGAGCCTTGCGGATGAGAATGTCCTGAATGGTGTTATTGAGCATGTGACCCATGTGGAGCACACCCGTCACGTTTGGCGGCGGAATGACTATGGTGTATGGCTCACGGCCATCGGGTTTGCTTGCAAAAAGTTTGTGGTCCAACCAATATTGGTACCATTTTCCTTCCACGTCTTGTGGACTGTATTTACTTGCTAATTCCATTGGTGTATATATGTTTTTAAACAATTTGGCTGCAAAGTTAGGGATTTTTTACCATTTACGACTTAGCATTTCCTTTTTTTCAGTGGTTTATAAAATAAAAAAGTTACCTTTGCGGGAAAAATCAGCATAAACAACTATGAATTACCAAGCAATCATTGACAAATACTACCCTGAAGAGAATGAATTGCGGCGAATCTTGATGGTACATTCCCGGAAGGTTACCGACAAGGCTTTGGACATTGTGGATAGACACCCTGAGTTGGGGGCCGACCGACAGTTTGTGGAAGAAGCCGCCATGCTGCACGATATTGGCATCTTCAAAACCCATGCGCCAGGCATCCATTGTTTCGGAGAGAAGCCTTACATCTGTCACGGCACACTGGGAGCGGAGTTGGTGCGAGCAGAGGGATTTCCCCGCCATGCGCTTGTCTGTGAAAGACATACGGGTGCGGGATTGTCGCTGAAAGAGATTGAGGCCCAACAGTTGCCCATTCCCCACCGGGAGATGGTGCCCGTGAGCATTGAGGAAATCATCGTATGCTATGCAGACAAGTTTTTCTCAAAGACGAAGTTGGAAAGAGAGAAGGGCGTGGAAGAGGCCGTGCGCAGTCTGGAGAAATTTGGTGCCGATGGTGTGGAGCGATTCAAACAGTGGGTGAAGCTGCTGGAATGATAAAAAAACAGGTATTTAAGTTAAAAAACATGATTAGTCAAGGATATTTGGCGGATTATGCGTAATTTTGCGCAGTTTTTTGATTAATCAAGACGTTTTGAGACTTAAACAATATATACTGACATACACATTATTGGCTGTAGCAACACTTACGGTGTTTGGCTCAAAAATGTTGATGATGAGCCCGCTACATCCTTTCTTTTCGACTGATCCAGCAACAGCGGTCAGCCGAGATGACAGTATATATCAGCAGAAATCGGCAGACAGTTCCCAACACACACTTTTGAGCGACAGTGTTTTGCAAAGCCGTGTGGATAGCATGAAGACGACCCTGATGGCCGACTCGGTAGCCCGGCTCACGCAGTCGTTGCTGGATTCGCTGGGCATCTCGTCGGACTCGATAAACATCGGAGACTCCATTTCCCTCTCGCACCTGGATTCGCTGAAAAACGTGTACGGGAAGAAAGACGAGAAGAAAGCCGTTCAATGGAACGACTCGATTGCTGCGGCAGAAGACTCCATCAAAGCCAGCAAGAAAGAAAGTGCCCTGGATGCCCCTGTCGTCTATACGGCATCGGACTCAGTAGTGTTCATCATGGGGAAAAAGAACGCCTATCTGTATGGCGACGCAAAGGTGAACTACACGGATATTGAGCTGACTTCGGAACAGATACAGATGAACATGGACAGTTCGATTGTTCATGCCGTAGGTGTGACCGACTCGGTGGGAAAGCTGTACGGAACGCCGATTTTCAAGGAAGGGGCCGACACGTATGAGTCGGAAACCATGTCGTATAACTTCAAGACGAAAAAGGGATATATCACCAATGTCTATACGCAACAGGAAGAAGGGTTTCTGACCAGTGAAGAGTCGAAGAAGGGACAAAACGACGAACTCTACCTGAGGCACGGACGCTACACGACGTGTGACGAGGAGCACCCGCACTTTTACATTGCCCTGAGCCGTGCGAAGGTACACACGGGCAAGAGCGTGTTCTCGGGGCCAGCGTGGTTGGTGATTGAGGATGTGCCTTTGCCTTTGGCCATTCCGTTTGCCTATTTCCCCTTCACCAGCAAGTATTCCTCGGGCCTCATCATGCCGTCGTATGGCGACGAATCGACCCGTGGTTTCTACCTGCGCGACGGCGGTTACTATTTTGCTATCAATGACAACATTGACCTACGCCTGACGGGAGAAATCTACACGAAAGGCTCGTGGGGAATCAGTGCGCAAACCACCTACAAGAAGCGGTATAAGTATTCGGGCAATTTGTATTTCAACTACCAGGTGACGAAGGAGGGCGACAAGAACATGCCCGACTACAACGTGACGAAGAACTTCAAGTTGCAATGGAGCCATCGGCAAGACCCGAAGGCAAGCCCGAACAGCTCATTCTCGGCCAGTGTGAACTTTGCCACCCAAAGCTACGAAAAGAACAACCTGAGTTCGCTGTATAACCCGACCTCGTACTCACAAAGCACCCGTACTTCGTCCGTCAGCTATTCACACACGTTCCCGAAGATTGGTCTGTCGATTTCATCCTCGTTCAACATCTCGCAGAACATGCGTGACTCAACCATTGCGCTGACGCTGCCCAACCTTTCTATCTCGTTGAGCCGTTTCTACCCGTTCAAGCGCAAACACGCTGCCGGCAAAGAGCGTTGGTATGAGAAGATTGCCATGTCCTATACGGGATCCTTATCGAACAGCATATCGACGAAGGAGGATAAACTGCTGAAGTCGAACCTGATTAAGGATTGGCGAAACGGTATGAAGCACAGTATCCCGGTCAGTGCGTCGTTCACCATCCTGAAATACATCAACGTGACCCCATCATTCAACTATACGGAACGTTGGTACACGCATAAGGTGAAGCAGGATTGGGACTATGAGAGCCAGAAGGTTGTACGCGATACCATCTACGGATTCAACCGTGTGTATGACTTCAACATGAGCATGTCGTTCAACACGAAGCTGTATGGTTTCTACCGTCCTAACAGAAAGATTTTCGGCGACAAAATCCAGATGATTCGCCACGTCCTCTCTCCTTCCGTGAGCTTCAACTACTCGCCGGACTTCAGTGCAAGCATGTGGGGATTCTACGACACATACACCAAGACCGATTTGAAAGGTAACGTCACGGTGGTACAATATTCGCCCTACTCCGGCAGTATGTATGGTGTACCGGGAATGGGAAAGACTGGCTCCGTCAGCATGGACTTGTCGAACAACATTGAAATGAAAATCAAATCGGAAAAGGATACTTCGGGCGTGAAGAAAATCAGCCTGATTGACGAGTTGGGTGCCAACATATCGTACAACCTGGCAGCCAAGAAACAACCCTGGAGCAACCTGAACACCCGACTACGATTGAAATGGGGAAAGTTCACGTTCAACATGAACGCCGTGTTCAACACGTATGCCTATGAGTTTGACAAGAACGGAAACGTGATCGTGGGAAACACGACGGAATGGTCGCACGGACGTTTCGGACGTTTCCAGGGTATGAGCAAGAACTTATCCTACACGTTCAACAACCAGAGTTACAAGAAGATTAAAGAAAGCATCCTGAAGCTGCTGGGTAAGGGCAAAGATGAGGATGAGGACGATAAGAAAAAAGGCGAGGACATAGAAGAAGGAACTGAGAATGAGGAAACAAGCGACGCAAAGGGCAGGAAGAAAAAGGGCGGTGACGCGGAAAGCAGCACAGGACTGGACAAGGATGGATACATGAAGTTCAGTGTACCATGGTCGTTCTCCATTTCGTATGGTATCACCATGGCGGAAGACCGTTCGGCAGAAATTAATATCAAGTCTATGCGCTATCCATATAAGTTTACCCACAACCTGAACTTCTCTGGTTCGCTAAGGCTTTCGAGCAACTGGAATGTCAGTGCCTCATCGGGTTGGGATTTCACGTACCATAAGCTCTCCATGACGACTGTGAACATTGCCCGCGACATGCACTGCTTCAACATTTCGTGCGGACTAGTGTTCGGTAATTACACTTCGTATAACATCACATTAAGAGCCAACGCAAGTACGCTGACCGATGCGTTGAAGTATGACAAGAAGAGCTCTTACTCAAGCTCAGTGAAGTGGTATTAAAAAGTTAAGAGTTAAAAATTAAAAGTTTAAAAGGGGTATTGGGGTCGCAATGGCATTGCGACATACAAAACGGAAAAAGGTATTGCGACATACAAGACGAAAAAAGGAGATTGTTGATGGCAAGAATATTATCGATAGACTACGGAAAAAAGAGGACGGGCATTGCGGTGACGGACTCCTTACAACTGATTGCGAATGGCTTGGATGTGATTGAGACCAAGAACCTGGAAGAA
>CAJONZ010000111.1 GCA_905236065.1 uncultured Bacteroidaceae bacterium
ATTATTACAAAGGTCAGGGGATAGACATGAACGGTAAAACGTGTGAACCATGAGCTATCGAGCACTACATAATCGGCTGAATGGGCGTCTTACTGCGGGACACAAGTCCTTCAGTTACGAAGTTGCAAAGACGCAAAAAGGCAGTAACCACTGGAGTGTCACGGAGAACAGCCGTAACAACGCGAGGAACGTGAACTTCAACAATGGTAACACGAACAACAACAACAAGTACAACAGTAACGTCGTTCGTCCTGTCGCAGCACTCGGCGATGTTGTGCCAACTCCTTTCCTTCTCTTTCTTCTCTCCGTATGGAAGGCATACCACGACTGCTTGCGAGGAAAGATGTCATCGACGCAGGCGGTAGAATACATGGCAATAGCCGCCTACGACATACCCTGTCTGGCATGGGAGTTATGGACAGGAACATACAGGCCCGGAACGTCAACATGCTTCCTTGTACGCTATCCCAAATGGCGCGAGGTGTTTGCGGCCTGCTTCCGTGACCGCATCGTGCATCACTGGATTTGCCTGCGACTGGAGCCGCTGTTTGAATATCGGTTCAGAGAGCAGGGTAACGTGAGTTTCAACTGCCGCAAGGGATTTGGTACGGAAAAGGCCGTGGAACACGTAGCCGAAGTCATTCGTAGTATCAGTGATAACTACCATAAGCCCGCGTGGGTGTTCCGTGGCGACATCGTAGGTTTCTTCATGTCTATCAATAAAGAACTGCTGTGGTATCTGCTGGAGCGGTTCATGCGCCGCTGGCAATTCCGTGAGCAACATTTTGGATGGGAGCGGTACGGGCTGGCAGGACAGCCGGAAATGTACTGGGAAGTCCTCTTCAGGGTGACGCGCATCATTGTCATGCACCACCCCGAGCAGAACTGCGTACTGAACTCACCCGTACACTTGTGGAAGAACCTCGCACCGAACAAGAGCCTGTTCACATCACCAACGGGCGAACCCATCGGCAATCTGACTACACAACTGTTTGCCAACTTCCTGATGTCGTTCTTCGTGGCCTACGTTCAGTATATATTCCGACGCAAACGGTTCGGCATGGCGCAGTTTGTGGACGATTTTGCGCTGGTGTGCGACGATTTACGCTTCCTTGTTAACAGCATCCCGTTGCTTGAAACGTTCCTGCGTGATAAGCTGCTGCTGACACTCCACAAGGACAAGCGTTACCTGCAACCCGTGGCCCACGGCGTGCTGTTCGTCGGAACAATGATTAAGCCGTCAAGACTGTATCTGAGCAACCGCACCCTGTCGCGCATGACGGAGAAATGCAGCGGGTTCGGCGAATATCTCAACAGCCTTGACGCGGACAGCATTCCAGACCTGGCGATACTGGAGCACATTGAACAGGTAATCAACAGTTACCTCGGCTTCACCCTACGAAGGCAAACCTACAACTTTAAGACGAGCGTCATCAATAGCATGGGTTGCGCCTTCTGGCGATATTTTTCCGTGAAAGGACATTACAAGAGCATCCGACTGAAGCGTCGGTACAGAATGATACATGTTTAACCCAAATACAAAAAATTATGAAAGAGATTTATGATTTTGAACCCAAAGCCGTGGAGACAATCATTTCTACAGGCATCATGACCACCGTGATTCGTCTCGACATCACAAAGATGGAAGACGGAACATGGGAATGCGACGAGGTGGAGTACAATCACAAGGAGCCGCTTTCTAAAGATAGCTACGGCCACTTGGTGTCGGCACTGGTTAGAGCAAAGTACTCTGCCGACGAGATTGAAGCTATCCAGCAAAACTACCTCGAGAGTAAGACCGCAGAGCACAAGGATACATTTGCTGCATTGAAGTCATGGAGGGCCATCGCAAAAAAAATAGCTCATGAGATTATTTCCGACATCGCAAGCAAAAAGTAAAGCAATCATTTCCGTTCGGTCGGCTTGACGGTTAGTATTGAACACAAAAACTGAATAAAAGAAATGACAGAGATTATCATTGGTGTCGGTGCATCGCCTTTGGTGCTGAAGGAAAAGAACACTTTCCACTATGTATGCGCTGCCGTCAGCGGTGTTGCGTCACAAGTGTTGGTAGCCCTTTACCAGCCCTATCTATTATTGACGTGGACGCTTTATGTAGGCTATACTCTTTTGGCAAAAGATGTCAGTAAGAATCTTTTCTGGGTTGAGGTTCTGTGTATGCTGAACATCTTTGCTTTATGTTTAATCTCTTAAAACTATTTTCGCTTATGGGAGAATTATTTAAGAACACAGAAACAATGATGATGATTGCCGTCATGGTGCAGTTAATAGTCTTTATTGCCATGATGGTTGACCTTGCCAGTGGAATGTATAAGGCATGGTTCAGGAAAGAAAAGTGGAAAAGTGACTATCTCAAGCGCACAGGCTTCAAGTTCGTATTGTATGAGGGTGCTCTGTTGATAGCCACATGCGTTGACTTGCTTGTGCATTTCTCTAAGTTGTATCAGTGGTGGGGCTGGGATTTGGTTTATGGTCTGCCTATGATAACGTTAGGAGTAGGAGTATTCTGGTGTGTGGTTGAGTTTCTGTCAGTCCGTGAAAAGGCTGATGAAAAGATTCATTCAGAGATTGCAAGGGCAGAGCGTTTGGCCAAACAGGTATTAAGCCGTGAGGAAATGGTGGATATTCTTGCCGAAGCCATGAGGAAGTCCGTATTAGATGGGAAAACCAAAGAAACAATATAACTATGGCAAAGATTGAAACTTTATGGCCTTATATCCTGTCATGGGAGGGAGGCTTTGCCGATGTCAAAGGCGATCGTGGTGGTGCTACAAAGTACGGGGTAACTATCTCGACTTGGAAAGCGCAAGGGTACGACAAAGACGGTGATGGTGACATCGACGTTGACGATCTGAAACTGATTACAGAGAGGGATGCGATGGAGATATGTCGCAAAAACTTCTGGAATAAGTGGAAAGCCGACGAGATCAAAGACCAGTCTTTGGCAAATATCCTCGTTGATTGGGTTTGGGGTAGCGGAAAGTACGGTATCACCATTCCACAACAGTTGTTGGGTGTGAAAGCGGATGGCATAGTCGGTCCTAAGACTATTGCCGTTCTGAATGCTCAGAATCCAAAGATTTTCTTTGAAAAGGTTTGGATGCGTCGCCAGAGATACCTCAATGATATTTGCCGTACCCGTCCTGCAAACTATAAGTTCCTGACTGGTTGGGTGAATCGTCTGAACGGTATCAAATACGGCTCTCTCGTTCTCAATACAAGACCTAAGAAAACTATTACGTTCTGATTATGA
>CAJONZ010000112.1 GCA_905236065.1 uncultured Bacteroidaceae bacterium
GCAAAGAACTGGAAAATCGATTTTGCAGATGTTTGCATTTTCTTTTTTTGACGGCAGTCATATTTGCAGATTTTTGCCTATTTTGCGCCCCTCCACTGTCCCTCGGAGTCACTTTAGTTACCCTAAAACAAAGGAATTTGTGTTGATTATCATCCACTTATATTTGCAGATAGTAACTTCTGCATCGGAAAAAAGAAGATTATAGGTGGTAAAATTTATAATTTACGGCTCTATTTTTAGAACTCAAACAGGACACGGGCATTGATTTGACGGCCTGTGAGATAGTTGGGCACGGCATATTGGTTGTTGGTGATGTCGGTAATCCAATAGTAGGAGTTGACGTTGTTGATACCGAGGGCGTTGAAGGCATCGATGCCGACCCAGATGTTCTTGAAAGTGTTGGCGAAGGAGGAGCGGAGATGGCGGTCTTCGTTGTTCAGCAAGCGGTAGGAGAGGCCGATATCGACACGTTTATAGGATGACATGCGGAAGACCTGCTGCTCGCGCCCAGTGTGGGGCGGACCGAAAGGCAGACCACCGGCATAGTGGCCACGGACGGAGATTTTCCAGCGGTCGGTGTTGGGGAAGTAGTCGGAGAAGAAAAGGGAGAAGTTGAGGCGCTGGTCGGTAGGGCGTGGCACCCAATTGCCACCATTGATTTGCTCGGCGGTCTTCATGATGCCGACGCTGACCCAGGAGTCGGTGCCAGGCACGAACTCGCCGTAGAGTTTCAGGTCGATGCCTGTGGCGTATCCCTTGGCGATGTTTCCGCCGTAATAGACGACGCGCACGTTGTCAATGTTGTAAGGGATGAGGTTGGAGAGAGCTTTATAGTATGCTTCGGCAGTAAATTTGAAGGGACGGTTGCCGATGCGGAATTTGTATTCGCCAGCGAGGAGTAAGTGGATGGAACGCTGAGACTTGATGTCGGTCTTCAGATAGGCAATGGTGTTACCGTTTACGGTCATGGTGTCGCGCATCTCTTTGTAGAAAGGTGTCTGATAATAGAGGCCGGTGGAGAAGCGCAGCACGAGGTTTTCGTTGGCGGCTGGGATGAAGGCAAGGGTGGCACGGGGACTGAGCAGCCACTCTTTGTTCCAACTCCAGTGGGTGAGGCGCAGGCCGTAGTTCAGAACAAACTCACCGTGGGTGGTCTCTATGCGCCATTTGTCCTGGGCATAGAGTTCGAGGTGGTTACTTTTCTCTTCGTTTTGTGAGACCAGGTTGTATATCAAATCCAATCGATTGTCGGAGTGGGGCAGGGAGTAGCCAGCGGAGTCGCGAAATTCCCATTCGCGCATGGTTTCCTTCACGTTCTCAAACTTCATCAAAGCCCCGTAACGGATGTCGTGCCCGGTGAGACGGGTCTTGCCGGAAAGGCCGACGTTCACCATGGAGGCGTTCAGTCGGTTGCGGGCGTGTTCCATGTAGGTGCCAATACCCAGTCCGCCCTCCTCGTCACCGTACTCCGAAAGCCAGTATTGGCCGCTGATGTCGTAAGCCTCGCGCTCTGTGGTCTTGAAAGCCGAGAGGTTCAGGGTCAGGGAGTTGTAGGGATTGAAGTTGTAGGTGGTGGAGAAAGCACCGAAGTAGGTATGGAATTTGTCTTTCTCTTCACCGTCGAAATAGACCTTGAAATCTTTCACATTCTCCATGGTGCCGAACTTCGTCTCGCGGTCGGAGGGCTTGAATTTGTAGTCGTTGAGGGAAACGATGCCCATCAGGTCGAACGTCCAGTGTCGGTTGGGACTCCAGCTGAGGTATGTTTGGTAATCCAAGTCTCGTGGGTCGTACTCGCCCTTGGTCTGGAGGGTGCCGAGGAGGTTCTTCATGGTTTTATAGCGGAAACCGTGAATCATGGAGAATTTGTCGGTGCCATAGCCTGCGTACACACTGGCTCCGAGCAGGCTGGCGGAAAGGCTTCCTTCGAATCCACGGACTTTCTTGTAGGTGATGTCGAGTACGGAGGACATCTTTTCGCCATAGACGGCATCGAAACCGCCTGCCGAGAAGGCGATTTTCTCGACCATGTCGGGATTGATGATGGAGAGGCCCTCTTGCTGACCGCTACGGATGAGGAGGGGACGATAGACCTCAATGCCGTTCATATAGACGGAGTTTTCGTCGAAGGAACCACCCCGGACGTTATACTGGGAACTCAGTTCGTTGTGGGTGCTGACACCAGCCTGGGTAGCGATGACTTGTTCCACGCCACCACCGCTGGCGTTACCCATGTGTCGCATGTCGCGGATGCTCACGTCGGCCATGTTGTTGGTTTGTCGGCGGACATCACGAACTTCTACTTCACCCAGTTCGTAGCCCAGGGCGGGGAGCATCAGGTTCAGCGTGATAGAATCTGTGGGATTACGCAGTACTCTTTTGCGGGTTTCGTGGCCGACCATCGAAGCTATAACCACCATGGAATCTGAACTTTCCGCCACGAACCTATAGCGTCCCTTTAAGTCGCAAACGCCGCCAAAAGCAGTTCCTTCGATACGGACGGTGGCCAACTCAACGGGCTGTTTCTTGTCGTCAATCACTGTGCCCTTGATGATGACGCTCTGTGCCCATGCGGCTGCACAGGTTCCCATCAGCAGAAGCGTCAGGAGGAGGTACTTGTATGCTGTTGATTTTGATGATTGTCCTTTCTGTTCCATAATAAATAAGAACGAAAAAACCGCTGGTTTATTGTAAAGTTAAGCCCAAATCATTCATTAGGATTTCTCACTGCCATACAACACGGAGAAATCCTAATGAACAATTTGGGTTAGTAATGTTTAACATGCTATAGGCATGGCTATGAGAATTCTCTCCATAACCATGCCTATGATGTATATAAACGTGAACTGTTTAGCAGAGCTTGCGTGAGCCGTCGCCAATGACAACGTCGATGACGATTGGCTTCTTGCCGTACTTAGCCTCGAACTTGGAAACAGCAGTCTTTACGAAGTTGTCGTAAAGCTCCTCAGCCACGAGGTTGATGGTGCAACCGCCGAAGCCGCCGCCCATGATACGTGAACCTGTAACGGAGCACTCCTTTGCAATGTCATTGAGGAAGTCGAGCTCTTCGCAAGAAACCTCGTAATCCTTGGAGAGGCCGTAGTGGGTCTCGTACATCTTCTGGCCAACAGTCTCGTAGTCACCCTTTTCAAGAGCGTCGCAGACTGCGAGTACGCGGTCTTTCTCGCCCAGGACGAAAGTGGCACGCTTGATGTCCTCAGCAGAAACCTTGCCTTCAATCTCCTTCAGCTCTTCCCATGTAGCCTCACGCAGCGTGGTGATTTCCTTATCAGGATGCAGGGCCTTGATGGCCTTTACGCAGTTTTCGCAAGAGTTGCGGCGGTCGTTGTATGGAGAGCCTACGAGCTCATGCTTTACGCAAGAGTTGATGAGGACAAGCTTGTAGCCTGTTGGATTCCATGGGAAATATTCGAACTCGCCTGAGCGGCAGTCAAGACGCATGAGGTTGCCCTTCTTGCCAAAGACAGAGGCGAACTGGTCCATGATACCGCAGTTCACGCCAATGTACTTGTGCTCTGTAGCCTGACCAACCTTGGCAAGTGTCATCTTGTCAATCTTGTTGTCGCCGAAGAGGTCGTTCATGGCGAAAGCATAGCAACTTTCAAGTGCTGCGGACGAAGACATTCCGGCACCGTTTGGAACGTCACCAGCAAATGCTGTGTCGAAACCTTCTACAGGAACGCCAAGGGCCATCATCTCGCGTACCACGCCAAAGATGTAGCGGAAGTGGCTGGCCTTTGGACCTTTCTCGTCGTCGATAGAGAACTCTGCATAGTCCTTCAGGTCGATGGAGTAAGCCTTGATGGTACGAGTGCCGTTAGGACGAATCTCCGCAATCATTCCCTGTTCAACAGCGCCGGGGAAGACGAATCCACCGTTGTAATCTGTGTGCTCACCAATGAGGTTGATACGGCCTGGTGAAGCATAAACTGAGCCTGGCTCTCCGCCAAGGTGCTTAATGAAACGACTGCGAACGTCATCAATTTTCAATTTCATAACGATTTAGTTTTATTTTAATGGTTAATAAAAATGTTTATTATGTGTCTTTTGTTTTTCTGAGGTTAAACTATAGGTTTCTGAGACGAAACCTATAGCTATCAAATGATTACTTGCCGCTGATTCCAATTTTTGAACCGAAGTTGCAGAACCAGAATACGTAAGCGTAGTAAACGAACATCATCATGATGGCAACACCTACACCGAGGCTTGGGTTATCGACAACCGTACCCATAACCAGTGGCAATGTGGCACCGCCAAGTACACCCATGTTGATGAGACCAGAGGCATTCTTTGTGTGAGGACCCAGTTCCTGGAGGCCGAGGTTGAAAATAAGCGGCCACATTACAGAGTGGAACAGACCGGCGGCGAGCATTGCATAGACGGCAGCCATACCTGGCAGTACGAAAGAGATGCCTACGCAGCATGCGCCAAGAATCAGACAAGCAGAGAGAAGGGTGCGAGCCTTGAACTTAGCCAAGATTGCAGAGCCGACGAAACGTCCCACCATCATGCCACCCCAGTAGAAGGGCAGGTAGTCGGTGGCAGAACCTGGCAGGTTGGGGTCAGCCTTCCAGTAAGCAGGAAGCATGGACGGAATACCGATTTCCAAGCCCATGTACATGGCGATGGCCAAGGCACCGAACCATACATGTGGATACTGGAATACGCTGCTCTTGTACTGCTTTGTGTCTGCTGCTGCCTCTGTATCGTCTGAAGACTTCTCCATGTCTGGATCTGGCAACTTGATGAAGAACAAGATGGCCGCAATAATCAGCGTGAAGACACCAAGGCCAAGGAACGGGCCAGGCACATTTTCCGGCAGTTTTGGCTTGTCAGCGATGATGACGTAAGTGATGAACATCGGAGCAACCGTTGTGGCCACAGAGTTCAACGCCTGTGAGAGTGTCATGCGGAAAGCGCCGCTTTCAGGAGCACCCAACACCATAACGTAGGGGTTGGCAACCAACTGAAGCATCACAACGCCGAGGGCAACGAGGCTCATACAGCAAAGGAACACGGTATAGACGTTTTCAGAACCTAACGAGGCGGTTACGCCCAAGTTGTTGGCGATGAAGCCTAAACCTACGACGGTAAGACCAAGGACGAGTGTTGACTTGTAGCCAATCTTGCTCATCATCATGGCAAACGGGATAGAGAAGAAGTAAGCACCATAGAAGAAGGTGTTTACAAGCTGCCCCTGTGTGTCGGTAAGCTTGAACGCTTCCTTACAGAACTCAATCATTGAATTGTTCATCGTCGTGACGAATCCAATCAGGAAGCATACAATGAACACAATGATTAACGGAAAAAGATAATTCGGTTTGTTTTGTGACATAATTTTTATTGGTTGATATTAGGAATTTGTTGATATTCAAAAGCAACAATCCCTTGCCCATCCCGAAGGTGAGCAAGGGGAATAATCAAATGGTTTCTTAAATCACGCCGAACTTGTAAACCGTCTTCTGCGTGTATTTCTCGCCTGGTTTGAGAATGCTCGATGGAAAATACGGACGGTTTGGACTGTCGGGGAAGTGCTCGCTCTCGAAGCAAATGCTCGAACGGCGTGGAAACGTGGCGCCGAACTGGCCTGCAATGCCAGAACCGAAGTTGTCGGTGTAAACCTGCATACCAGGTTCCGTGGTGTAGGTTTCGAGAGTACGGCCAGATACTGGGTCTGTGAGGCGGGCCACAAATGAGAGTTCGCCAACTTCCTTCTTGTTGCATACGAAGCAGTGGTCGTAGCCGGTACCGTTCTTAATCTGCTCGTCGTCGGCATCGATGTCCTTGCCGATAGCCTTTGGAGTGCGGAAGTCGAACGGAGTGCCCTCCACCTTCAGGATTTCGCCTGTCGGAATGCTTGTCTCGTCGATTGGGATGTAGAAATCGCTGTTCATCTCCAGTATTTGGTTCTCGATTGTGGGAGTCGGGTTGGCAATACCCTGGATTGAGAAGAATGCGTGGTGGGTAAGGTTGATGATGGTCTTCTTGTTGGTGGTGGCCAGATACTCTAGGATAAGCTCGTTGTCGTCTGTCCAAGTGAACTCAACGGAAATCTTTACCTCGCCCGAAAAGCCTTCGTGACCGTAAGGCAGGATACAGTTGAGCGTAAGGTTCTGCTCACCAGCCTGATAAGCATCCCATACCTGTGCATGCAAGCCTGTTGGACCGCCATGTAAGTGGTTGACACCATTGTTGATAGCGAGTTGATACTCCTTACCATTCAACTGGAACTTTCCCTTTGCGATACGATTGCCGAAGCGACCAATCAGTGTTGAGAGATAAGGCTCTGGCGAATTGACTACATCGTTAATGTTGTCGTGTCCCTGAATCACGTTGGCAACTTTGCCATCCTTGTCGGGAACCATGATGGCAACAATCGCGCCACCGTAGTTCGTGATGGAAACTTCGTAACCGTCTTTGTTCACAAGCGTGTAAAGGTCGGTCTTTTTGCCGTTAACAACTGTCTGGAAATCTTCGGCCTTCAGGCCACTCAATTTTGGCTGTACTGTGCTCATAATAGTATTATTTAAAGTTTTGTTTGTACGAATTTTGTTTCGCTCATGCAAATTAAACGTTTTTTTTTCGTACAAATGATATTCTTTGGACTTTATTTTTATAAAAAAACTTAAAAGTGCAGATGTTGGCCCCAAAACATAGCTTTCCAAGCCCCTTTTCACTTCAAAAAGCCCTTTCTATGTTTTTAGATATGTGAGCAGGTCGGCAACGACAAAACTGCTGCCACCTATATATATAAAGTCGTCGCTGTCAGCTTCAGCGAGTGCGGTCTGATATGCCTCCGCCACGGTGGGGTAGCATTGCCCGCTCAATCCGTGCCTTTCGGCAAGCCTTCTGATGTCCTCTGCCGGCAGGGCACGTTGCACACTTGCCTGAGTGAAATAATAGGTGGCATCTTTGGGTAGCAAGGCAAGCACTCCGTTGATGTCCTTGTCGTTCACCATGCCCATGACAATGCGCATCTGTTTACACGGCTGACTGGCAAGCTGAAGGACGATGTGCTTGAAGCCACCGAGGTTATGCCCTGTGTCGCAGACAGCCTTGGGGTGCTCACAGACGGTCTGCCAGCGGCCCATCAGACCTGTCAGCTCGCATACATGTGCAAAGCCTTCCCGCACGTCGTCGGCCTTGATGTCGAATGACTTCGTGGCAATGAGCTGGCCGACGGCTGTCAGAATCGTGTTGGTGTTTTTTACTTGACAGGCTCCTCCAAGCTCACCGAACAATTCTCCGTAAGATTTTGTTTGATAAACGATACCACCTTCTTTCTTGATGTTGTAGGTTAATACTTCCGGCTTGTCTTCTGCAAAGACAATGGGTGTACTCACCTCTGCGGCCTTTGCCTCAAAAATGGGGCGTGTCTCGGCGACGGTCTCCCCGATGACCACAGGAATGTCCTGCTTGATGATGCCAGCCTTCTCGCCTGCAATCTTCGCCAATGTTTCGCCCAGGAACTGCACGTGGTCGAACGAAATATTTGTAATGACCGAAAGCTCTGGGTGGATGATGTTCGTGCAGTCCAGCCTGCCACCTAAGCCGACCTCCACGACGGCCACGTCCATTTCTTGCTCCTCAAAATACTTGAAAGCCATCGCCGTGGTCAACTCAAAGAAAGAAGGGTAGAGAGGCTCAAAGAACGCATGGTTACGAGCTACAAAGTCAACGACAAACTGCTCGCTGACCATCTCTCCGTTCACACGGATGCGCTCGCGGAAATCGACCAAGTGGGGCGAAGTGAACAGGCCCACCTTATAGCCGGCGTTCTGTAGGATGGCTGCCAGTGTGTGGCTCGTGCTGCCTTTCCCGTTCGTCCCGGCCACGTGGATGGTCTTGTACTTCCGGTGTGGATGTCCAAAGTGCTCATCAAGGGCAAAAGTATTGGCAAGACCTTCCTTATAGGCGGTCTTGCCAACATTCTGAAAGAGCGGTGCGCTCTCGTATAGATATTGTACGGTTTCTGAATAAGTCATCTTTTCTCTTCCTTCAAAAACGTGCCATGTGATAAGTTCGTCTCTGTCGCAGTCGGCTTATTTGCTGAAATAGCTCTTGAACCTGTTGAAGATGCTTCTCTTCACGCTTTCCTGCGGTGCGAAGTTGTCGCTATGCTGCATCTTTTCCAGTGCCTGCTTCTCTTCGCGGGTCAGCGTCTGCGGCATATACACGCTGATGTTGACCAACTCGTCGCCACGCTGTCCGCGATTGTAGCCCTGCACCTGTGGTACGCCCTTTCCTCTCAGACGCATCACTGTGCCCGGCTGTGTGCCGGCAGGAATCGTCAGCTTTGCCCGGCCATCGACCGTCGGAACCTCCACCGAGCAACCCAACACGGCCTGCGGAATGCTTAACAGCAGGTTGTAGATGAGGTCGTTGCCGTCGCGCAACAGCTCTTCATTTGGCTTCTCCTTGATGATGATCTGAAGGTCGCCGTTCACGCCGTTGTGACGACCTGCGCCGCCCTTGCCGTCAAGTGTCAGCACCATGCCCTCTTGCAAGCCTGCCGGGAAGTTTACTTCCACCAACGTCTCGCCTGGCTTGATACCCTCGCCGTGGCAGTGGCTACACTTCTTCTTGATGACCGTACCCTCGCCGTGGCAGTCCGGGCACACACTCTGACTCTGCATCATGCCGAAGATTCCCTGCTGGGTACGGATCACGTAGCCAGAACCGTGGCAAGTCGGGCACTGGTCGATGCGTCCGTCCTCCGAACCTGAACCATGACAGTGGTCACACACTACGTCGTTCTTGATTTTGAACTTCTTCGTACAGCCGTTCACAATCTCATCCAGTGTGAGCTCCACGCGCAGACGCTGGTCGCGCCCCTTGAACACCGGCTTCTGCTGCCTTCTTCCGCCGCCGAAACCGCCAAAGCCGCCGAAACCGCCTCCGCCAAAGCCCATGTCGCTGAAAATGTCGCTAAAGTGGCTGAAAATGTCGTTGATGTCCATACCCTGACCACCACCGAAGCCGCTTGCACCGCTCACGCCCTCGAAGCCAAACTGGTCGTAGCGCTGGCGTTTCTGCGGGTCGTGGAGCACTTCGTAAGCCTCTGCGGCCTCCTTGAACTTCTCCTCGGCATTCTTGTCACCTGGATTTCGGTCCGGGTGATACTTGATGGCCATCTTCTTGTATGCCTTCTTTATTTCTTCCTCCGTGGCACCCTTCTGCACACCAAGGACTTCATAGTAATCTCGTTTGTTTGCCATAACCCCTTCCTGTTTTTTTTACTGGGCAACCGCCACTTTGGCATGGCGAATCACCTTGTCGTTAAGCATATAACCCTCCAGAACGCAGTCAATCACCTTGTTCTTTTGGGCTTCTGGCAGTCCTGGAACCATGGCCACGGCCTCATGATAGTCCGTGTCGAAATCCTTGCCTACGGCCTCAATCTTTTCCAGCCCTTCCTGCTTCAGCAGCTTCATGAACTTGTCGATAATCAGCAGCACACCCTCTTTGCAGGCAGCCACGTCTTCCAACTTGTCCATATTTTGCTGTGCACGATCCAGGTCGTCCAGAATGGGCAGTATCGTGGTAATCACCTTCGCACCGCCATTTTTAATCAGTTCTGCTTTCTCTTGCATCACACGTTTGCGGTAGTTGTCAAACTCCGCAGCCTTATAGAGCAACTGATTCTTCAACTCCGCAATCTGAGCCTCGGCCTCGGCCAGCTTCTTTTCCGCCGCATCGTCTGCCTCTTCAATCACCACTTCACTGGGCGACACAGCCTCCTCTTCTGCCTGTTCCGACTCCGTCTGCAACTGCTCGGTCTCTTCGTTCAGCAACTCTTCCTCGTTATTGTCAATTTCCTTTGCCATAATATAAATAATGTGTTAAATTTAGTTCGTCAAACGCGACAAAAAATATGCCAGCCCCCCAAAGAGGCTGACACGTCATGCCATTCTGTCCGTTTTCGCCGTCTTTTGTCGTTTTTTCCATAATAGAACTGCCAAAATCCCGCCTTTTTCGTTGCCGTTTCATCACCTCTTCAGAATGAGGCAGCGACAGGGCTACACATTGATAGTTCCTGTCGCTTTTCATGGTAAAATTCGTTTCTTTATTTGATGGCAGTGAGAAGGGCTTCTGCCTCGGCTTTCAATTCATTCCGTTGTTCGTCTGAAAGGATGAGGAGGTCTGTGGTCCATGCCTCTGCAGGAACAGCAATACCGAGTTGGATAGGTAGAACGTCGGCTTTGATAAAGGTTAGCAATTCGGTGAGTTTCGTGCGGCAACTGGCCGTGGCAGCTTTTCCACCGGCACCACTGATTGCCACAGGCTTGCCGTTTATGCAAGTGGGGGTGGCATAATCCAAAGGTTTTACTGGACGTGATAGCCAGTCGAACAGGTTTTTCACATGGCCTGGATAGCTGAAATTATATTCAGGGGTGAAAACCCAGAGTGCGTCGGCCTTGGCCACTTCTTGACGAATTCGTGCAACGGAGGTGGGTTCGGGTTGCTCAATGTCTTGATTGATTAGCGGCAGGTCGCTGTAATCGAGTTCTGACACTTCGGCGCGATCGTTGATGATTTCTTGAGCCTCGTTGGCCAATTGACGATTGAAGGATTTGGTTCTTAATGAACCAATGATGAAGAGAATCTTTTTCATGGTTGTGCTGATTGGTTGCATTTGTTCGCAAATATACATGATTTTTCTCAAACACAAGCCGGTCTAATAAAGATTTTTCATTTTCTTTGGAGGAAAGATACGAATCTGTATTCATCCCACCAACTTTTCCCTGTCGGATTTATAAATAAAAAAGGGCTACCCCGTCGCTCACGCGAAAGAATAGCCACAACACAAACACAAAATAAAACACGACAAAACTACATAATAATGTAGTTGCTTTTTCTACTTACATTATAATTGAATCTATAAGAAAGTAATCTGTAGTGAAGGAGTTGCCACCGCAATCCACGTTTCTGTGCAAATGGTCATCCTCATTGGATGCCATCCTCACGGAGTTTCTTCTGCCAGTTCCATGCAGAGAGCAGAATCTCATCGAGTGGTGTGTCTGCCGACCAGCCCAATTCTTTGTTGGCTTTGTCAACATTGCCCCAAATGGCCTCGATGTCACCCTCTCGACGTGGTGCATACTCCCATGGAAGTTTAACGCCCGTTGCACGTTCGAAACCTTCAACGATTTCAAGGGTTGAATAACCGTGACCTGTACCGATGTTGAATACCTCTACTGGGTCTGTTTCTTGGTCGAGCACACGTGTCATAGCCTTTACGTGAGCCTTTGCAAGGTCAACGACATAGATGTAGTCACGAATACAAGTCTTGTCAGGGGTATTATAGTCGTTTCCAAAGATTTTCAGTTGCTTGCGGATGCCAATAGCGGTCTGAGTAACAAATGGAATCAGGTTCATTGGTACGCCATTGGGAAGTTCTCCAATCAGTGCGGAAGGATGAGCACCGATAGGATTGAAATAACGAAGAATGATGGACTTGATGGGTGCTCCAGAGTGGATGTAGTCCTGAATGATTTCTTCGTTGATTTGCTTGGTGTTTCCGTATGGAGAAAGCGCCTTCTGGATAGGGGCCTGTTCGGTAACGGGCAGGTTCTCCTCGCTGGGCTGTCCATAAACGGTACATGAAGAAGAGAAGATGATGCCTTTTGCACCATATTTGGCCATCAACTCAAGTACGTTCATCAGTGAGTTGAGGTTGTTGCGGTAGTAAAGAAGTGGTTTCTCCACGGATTCGCCTACTGCTTTTGAAGCTGCAAAGTGGATAATGCCCTTGATAGGATATTTCTTGAATACGGCCTCTGTCTTTTCAAAGTCGTTCAAATCAACTTGCTCAAATGCCGGACGAATGCCTGTGATTTTTTCGATACCGTCAACAACGGCTGCGTTTGAGTTTGACAGATTATCAACGATGACAACATCGTAGCCTGCTTCTTGTAGTTCAACTGTGGTGTGTGAGCCAATAAAACCAGTTCCACCGGTGACGAGGATAGTCTCTTTCATGTTTTATGATATTATTGTTAGTAACGTGTTGTGTTCTTTGTTTTCGGTTAGAAAAGTTGTGAAAAACAAATGTTTTGTATTCTTTTGCCTGTTTTGTTTTGGCTTCTTGAATGATTCTGTGAGCAAAATTATGAAAAACATTTAATATGGACAAAAGATTTCAGCATTTTTTTTGTTTTAAATCAATTTTCATGTTTTGGAGAACGAAAAACCCCGGACAGAAACTGTCCTGGGGCTTTTCCTTAATATATAATAATGTGTGATTAAACCAAACCCTTTCCGTGGCATTTCTTGTATTTTAAGCCGCTTCCGCATGGGCAGGGGTCGTTGCGGCCAATCTTAGGCCCGGAGTTGACGATGGGCTGTAGTGGAACCCTTTCGCGAGTGTCGCGATTGGCTGCAGCCTGTTGTGCGGCGTTGCCTCGGGAAAGGCTCTGCTGCGGTTCATCCAGGTTCTGCTTGGATTCTGTGAGTCGCTGGCGAGATCTTTCCGGCATCTGGGCGGGTGCTTCTTTCACTTCTTCAGGGTCGGCAATCGGAATGGAACAACGCATCAGGGTTGAGATGGTGCGGTCGTTGATTTCGTTGACCATCGTGTCGAACAGGTTCACAGACTCAAGCTTGAAGATAAGCAGCGGGTCTTTCTGTTCGTAGGAAGCGTTTTGTACGGACTGTTTCAATTCGTCGAGGGCGCGGAGGTTCTCTTTCCATGCCTCATCGATGGTGTGGAGAAGAACGATTTTCTCAAAAGCAATGAGGATGGATTTGGCTTCTGTCTCGTAGCATTCTTTCAACGGAACGCTGATTTGATAAACACCGCGACCGTCACTGATAGGCACGAGGATGTTCTCGTACATGTGTCCGGCCTCTTCATACACACGTTTGATCGTGGGGTATGCTGTCGAGGCAAGACGGGCGGTACGCTCCTTGAAGTGTGTCATGACAGCTTCGAAGGTACGGTCTTCCAGTTCCTGACGGTTCATGTTTTCATATTCGTCGGCAGTGAATGGCACTTCCATGGCAAAGATTTTCAGAAAGTCCTCTTTGCAGCCTGCATAGTCGTTACCCGACATGATGTGAAGGGTGCGGTCCCAAATCATGTTTGAAATATCCATGCCGATACGCTGTCCCATCAGGGCGTGACGACGACGCTCGTAAATGACCTTACGTTGCTTGTTCATCACGTCGTCGTACTCCAACAGGCGTTTACGGATACCGAAGTTATTTTCCTCGACCTTCTTCTGGGCACGTTCGATGCTTTTGTTAATCATTGGCGCCTCTATCATGTCGCCCTCTTCCCATTTCATGCGGTCCATGATTTTGGAAAGACGGTCACCACCGAACAGACGCATCAGTTTGTCTTCCAAAGAAACGTAGAAAACGGATGAGCCGGGGTCTCCCTGACGACCAGAACGGCCTCGCAACTGCCTATCGACACGGCGGCTTTCGTGGCGTTCCGTACCAATGATGGCAAGGCCACCGGCGGCTTTCACTTCGTCGCTCAACTTGATATCGGTACCACGACCGGCCATGTTGGTGGCAATAGTCACGATGCTCTTTTGACCAGCCTGGGCCACGATGTCTGCCTCTTTCTGGTGTAATTTTGCATTCAACACGTTGTGCTCAATGTGGCGGAGAGTCAGCATCTTCGAGAGCATTTCAGAGATTTCGACCGAGGTCGTACCTACCAGCACAGGGCGGCCTGCACGAACCATCTCTTCAATTTCTTCGATGACGGCCTTGTATTTTTCCCGATTTGTCTTATAGACACGGTCATTCATGTCGTTACGTGCAATCGGGCGGTTGGTTGGAATCTCCACGACATCCAGTTTGTAGATGTCCCAGAACTCTCCGGCCTCGGTAATGGCTGTACCCGTCATACCGGCCAATTTGTGGTACATGCGGAAGTAGTTCTGCAAGGTGATGGTGGCAAAGGTCTGTGTGGCAGCTTCCACTTTCACACGCTCTTTAGCCTCCACAGCCTGATGCAAACCATCGCTCCATCGGCGACCTTCCATGATGCGTCCCGTCTGTTCATCCACAATCTTCACCTCACCATCCATTACCACATAGTCGTCGTCTTTGATGAACATGGTGTATGCCTTCAGCAACTGTTGGATGGTGTGTACACGCTCTGCTTTCACAGCGTAGTCCTGCATCAGGGCATCTTTCTTGGCAAGGCGTTCCTCGTCCGACAATTTTTCGTTCTCAAGCTGTGACAGTTGAGTGGTGATGTCGGGCAAAACGAAGAATTGGTCATCTTTTACGATGTTTGCAATGAGTTGGTTACCCTTATCCGTCATTTCCACGGACTTCTGCTTTTCGTCAACAACGAAGAAAAGCGGATTGGTCGCTTCGGGCATCCGACGGTTGTTGTTTTCCATATACACTTCCTCGGTCTGCAGAAGTCCGGTTTTGATGCCTGGCACCGAGAGGTATTTAATCAAGGCATTGTTCTTTGGCATACCTTTGTAGGCACGGAACAGGCTAAGGAATCCTGTTTCAACATCCTCTTTTGCTCCACTCTCAATCAGCTTTTTTGCCTCAGTGAGGTAGCCCTGGGTGAGTTTGCGTTGTGCCTCGACAAGCTGCTCTACAATCGGGCAGTATTGTTCAAACATCTGGTCGTCGCCTTTTGGCACAGGACCGCTAATGATAAGAGGTGTACGTGCATCGTCGATAAGCACGGAATCGACCTCATCGACAATCGCATAGTTGTGCTGACGTTGAACAAGGTCTTCGGGTTTCATGGCCATGTTGTCACGCAGATAGTCGAAACCGAACTCGTTGTTCGTACCGAATGTAATGTCGGCCATGTAGGCGCGGCGGCGTGCCTCTGAGTTTGGCTGATGCTTGTCGATGCAATCAACAGACAGCCCATGGAACATGTAGAGCGGGCCCATCCATTCTGAGTCACGTTTTGCCAGATAGTCGTTCACGGTTACCACATGTACACCGTTTTTTGTCAAGGCGTTGAGGAATACGGGCAAGGTGGCCACCAAAGTCTTACCTTCACCGGTTGCCATTTCGGCAATCTTGCCCTGATGGAGCACCGTACCACCGAAAAGTTGCACGTCGTAGTGAATCATGTTCCATACGGTGTCGTTGCCACCGGCAATCCAATGGTTGTGCCAGATGGCCTTGTCACCTTCTATGTCCAGGAAGTCACGTCCTTCTCCGGCCAACTGACGGTCGAAGTCAGTTGCAGTCACGACAACTCCATTGTCACCGCTTTCTGCAAAACGGCGGGCCGTATCCTTCACAATGGCGAAGACGGTAGGAAGTATTTTGTTCAGCTCTTCTTCAAATCTTTCAAGAATCAGTTCCTCCGTCTTATCTATTTCGTCAAAAATAGGTTGGCGGCGGTCGATTTCCGTTTCCTCGATTTTTTTGTTCAAGTCTGCAATTTTCTGCCGCAGGTCTTTTACGCTGTCTTGCAGGTTTGCCTTGATTTCCTCTGTTTTTGCTCTGAGCTCATCGTTTGTCAGTTGCTTGATGGAAGGCTCAATAGCCAGCACTTGTTCTACAATCGGGCGAATCTCCTTGATGTCACGCGATGCCTTATTGCCAAAAATGCTGCTTAAGAATGAATTGATTGAAAATGCCATATTTTAGTAATTACTTTTTTTACGATTTATAGTTATGTTTGTTGTTTCGCTGATTACATTCCCGCCTTAAAATAGGGGTGCTGTATTGCAGCCGTTGGGAGCCCTGATTCTGATATGATGGGCGATTGTCGGTGCAATGCAATCTACGGTTACAGGAGCAGAAACTTTTTGGGGTTGTAAGTTGTAGCCGTAGAAAATCAATGGAAACTCAAAGAACGAGTCGCGTTGCATTTTAGTGCTGCCTCGGTCTTCATTGACCAAGTTCCAACCAGGAACTACTTGGATTGTGATATCACCCGAACATTTAGGATTGTATCCATTCCGCACACTGCTGATGCCTGGTGTCCAGGCTCCTTGAATCATTCGTGTGGAGGTGAACACGTCTCTCACGCCTGAGAACTGGAAAAGGAAATCCTCACAATGTGCCAGAACCTCGGACAGCTTCAGTTGCTTTTGTTCCAGCAGTTTGTGGTTCAAGTATATCTGATTGCCATAAAAGGCTTCCACATACTGCCCATTGCCATACATGGCTACCAAATACATGTTGAGCAGGGCTGCGCAACGGTTGATGGCAAAATCTCCTGTTGGAATGTGATATTTTGCGAGTGTCGTGGTTTCCAGATTGGGTTCACAGCCTGTGGAAGTCAGATAGACCAACGTCTTGTCGAGCCCGACCAACTGATCTATGGTATTCAGCAACTTTTCAATCTCTGCGTCCAACCGTTTGTAGGTGTCTTGCAACTCCGTCGTGGTTTCCGACAGCGACTTCCCGTCCCAATTACCTGCATAATAGCAGAGCGACACAAAGTCTGTCACGTCGTCCAAACCTCCAAGCCCACTGCTCAGGCAATAGCTTGCCGCCCGTGTGATTTCTTCATTCACCAATGCCGAGCGTTTGAACTGCTGGATTCCTTTTATATTATCAAAGGTATGGGTAAACGACTTTTGACTGGTTGCCAGATAATAATTGAAAGCCCCGATGAATTCGTTTGTCGGCTTCCATTCCATTTCTGCGATTCTGCCTCCCAGATTCGTCACCAGGTCCAAATGGTTGAACCATGAAGGAGCAGAACCGTAATAAGTGGTACCAGCCCAGTGCCCCGTCTCCGTGTCAATCCACATGGCCCAGTCCGAGGCATGGCCAGCTGCCAGGATTGCCTCCTCTCGGTTTGGAGCCACGGAAAAAACAATGCCTTTTCCTTCCGTGGCAATTTTCAGCTCGTCGCCGATGGTTGACACGAGCAGGTTTTTTGCGGAAGAACAGTCCGACGTGTTTACGCCCTTATATGCTTGGTCATCCACACAATGCCTGGGTTGCAGGGTGGCCCTGTCCATCCAGTCTTCGCCGATAATGCCGTGATTGTATGGCACCGAGCCGGTGACAATCGAGGCAATGGCCGACGCACGGTCTATATCTTTTGATGCATACTGCACATTGCTATAGACCTGTCCCATCGACAGTAGTTTCCTGAATCCTCCGTCGCCGTACAAGGGAGCAAAAGATTCTAAATAGTCTGAGCGCAATTGATCGATAGTGATGCCCACCACCAGTCGAGGCGTATATTGGGTATTCACCTGTGCCATTGCGCTTGCCATTGCTACATAGACAACGACAGATGTTATCAGTTGTTTTTTATTCATTTTTCAAATCTTAATTTTCACCTCAAATAGTACATGGTACATGCCACGATGCTTCTTGTCAGCAAACTTAATGCCATTAGATAGACGGCGGGGTGAAACGACTGCCTTACAATGAACATGAGAATGACAAAGCCCATGCAAACTGCCAAATTGACGGTTGCCAGACGGTTTTTCTTTCCCTTCATGGCACATACGGCCACCCACACGGCATAACACAGGGCCAAGGGATTGAAAAGCACCACTTGCCAATTACTATCTACCGCCGGGTGCTTGCTAAAGAAAAACAGGTAGGCGATAACGATGCCCGCCAGACCCTGGACTGTATGCAACAAAACGTCAAACCACACAGCGTTTTTTCTTCGTTTGAAGTCAACGACTGTCAGCCCAACGCTTGCCAATAGCAATGCTGAGAACACCACGACAGGAGAGAGTGGGGAAGGAGTCTCTTGATTCCTCGCCGACTCTTCCAGCTTGATGCTTGTCGCTTCGACCAGTGGACGCCGTCTGCCATCTGCCGTCACAATGGTTGCCGAATCTATTTCACTCATGTAATAATCGGGGATGAACATCTGTGTCCTGCGGCCAATCACGGTGTCAATTTCCTCGCCCAGCAACAAGTCAATGCCCAAACAAAGCCAGGGAGCGTTTTGCAATTTCTCATGTAGCATCTCCCTTGCCGTCACATTCCTTTCTTTCCGTTCATAGACAATCTTACCCTTGACGGCTTGTTCTATCACGTCTCGGGCACGTTCCGTACAGTTGTCATAAAGCCAGTTGTAGAGATAGGTCTGATTCTCCGGGCGCACGTTTTCTTCCAATATGGCTTTCAGGCGTAATGCTTCCTCTTCGGTCAGATTCAGTCGCTGTTCCGTCACTCCGTTTCCATTCTCGCCATAACGCCAAAGGAAAAACTGTTCCGATTCCGCTTCCAGCATGTAGTTGGTGTCGCCCTTGACAAAATTCAGCACAAAGTTCTTTTGGCTTGAATCGAAACAGCCGTAATTATAAACCTCCCGTTTGCCAGTTCTATCATCTACCATCAAAATGGCCGTATGACCGAAATGTGCATACGCATCCGTTCCCGGAGTACATGTCAGCAGTGAGAAGCGTATGTTTACATGTACATTCTCTTCCTGCAAGCTGTCTGTCACAGCCTCTTCCCCCTGTCCTCTCAGCGGGAACGTCATTACAACCAAGGCTGTCAGCAATATGTATCTCTTGATGAATTGCATAAAACGGCTGCAAAGTTACGAAAAAAGCTTGTAAATAGAAAGATATTTGGGAAGATTAACGCAATTCGCCCTAAAATAAAGGCGCGACCTTTCAGCCACGCCCTTCTTCTTGTTCAACATGTGAGAACAGAAAAGTCTTTGTTCTTATCATCATTTAGTATTAAGCCAACTCACCGCTGCCTGAAATACCCTTGCATTCACAAAGTTCTGGAAGTCTTGGTTGGCAAAGTACGTTTGTACGAACTCTGTCTTCTCTTCAAGCATTCCGGCAACGATGTTGATGATGTCGTCATTGAAGGTTATCTGTGCCACCTGCCTGTCACCATTGCGAACCGCATTGACGAAATCAACGCTTGTAGCGATACGTGCTGGCAGTTCTTCTATCTGACGCTGCACTTCGTCACGATTCTTCCACTCTATGTTGCCATAGGTGTCATTGAAATCCTTGACTATATTGGAGAGTGCATCCATTTCTGGTTCAGGTTTACCGCCACCAGTACCAACTGGGATCGGATTGACAGCGGTGTTTTCGTTTTCC
>CAJONZ010000113.1 GCA_905236065.1 uncultured Bacteroidaceae bacterium
GAATGTGCAGTATATGCTCATAATGTTTCCCAAATGTTTCCCAGATTCGCCGTAAAGTGCTGATAATCAGTTCCCGTTAGCCGCCGCCCAGGCCGCAGTCGGATGATAAAGAAGGACTGCTAAATATTAACAATTTAGGTGGCAAAATCTTGGTAAACAAGGTTTTGCCACCTTTCTCTTTCAAGGGTAAGCGGGCGTCCTGCATATTTTCTGCGGCGAAATGGACGAGTTCTATCCCGTGTACATCCGCGTGATACAGCACCCACGATTGCAAACAAGCAAATAATTATCGTTTTCATTTCCCTAATATTTCTTAAAACCTGCACAAAAAGCACAAACATTCATTGATTATTCGTATCTTTACGTCCCAATTTAATATGCCTTGTCCTTGTGAAGGCAAGCATTTAACCACTAAAAACATATACGGCTATGAAGATTCTGATTTTACAAGGCTCTCCAAGAGCTAACGGCAACACCGCTTGGATGGCGGAAGAGTACAAGAAGGCTGCCGAGGCAGCAGGTCATGAGGTGACATTAGTGAATGTGTCGCGTAAGAAGATTGCAGGCTGTCTGGCTTGCGAGTATTGTCATTCCAAAGGCAACGGCCAGTGCATTCAGAAAGACGACATGCAGGAGCTGTATCCGCTGTTGGCTGAGGCCGAGGTACTGGTACTGGCATCGCCCATCTACTACTTCACGCTCTGCGCCCAGATTCAGGCTCCCATCCAGCGCTTTTACAGCGTGATGAAGCCCGCCAATGTCAAGAAGACCGCCCTGTTGCTGTCATCGCATTCACCGGGTGTCTATGATGCAGCCATCGCCGAGTACAAACTCATTGCCGGCTTCTGTGGCTACGAGGACACAGGCATCGTCACCGCCAAACTTGACGAGCAGAAGACCGACGAAACCAAGCAGAAAGTGATTGCACTTGCAAATAAGTTATAAGCAACTTCTAATCAATGGAATTTTTTAGAACCAATCATACAATTCCCCCAAACTTTTAATTATGAAATACCCATGTGAAAACTGCAAGCTACGTGCTGCGTATGACAAGAATCCGAAGTCTTTAATCGGGCGCTTCTGGCGTTGGCAAATCAACTTTTGTCCCAGTTGGCGAGGTTACTTTAAGTCGCTGCCACCTGAGAAACAGGAAGAGTTGCGCAAGAAGTATGACTTCTGGAAGTATCAATAATTTTCTGGGCTCTGAAAATGGGAAAAAGGATCCTTACTGGCAAACCATCCCGAAGTGGTTAGGGAACCAAAGCAACAAGAAAACCTGTATTTAACGACACACATACAAATATCATGATACCAAAAACACGAATAGGAAGAATGGCATTGGCTAATATCCTGAAGAGAAAAAGAAATGTTTTCCTTCTATCGGTTACGGCCATCGTGCTTGGCTGCACGTCACCGACCACGTTTGTTCCACAGGCACCAGACTACAATGATGAAACGATGTGGATAACGACCGACGGCGACACGTTGGGTACAGGCGCTGACGTGTTCTATGTCGTTTCCACATGGGAAGAAGACTGGCAGGATGCCGAGGGCCGCACAAGCCATTATGCCGACGTGTGGAACCCGAAGCACCGCGAACGCATGGCCCGGGAAATGAACAAGGCGGCTGCCTACATGGCACCTGGCAACCGCTTCTATGCCCCGTATTACCGCCACACGACGATGGAGACGTTCCTGACACTGAACGAGGACACCATCAGACAACGCGCACGGCTGGCCATGGACGATGTCTGCACGGCCTTCGACCATTTCCAGGCACGGCGCGACCAAAGCCGCCCACTCATTATCGCAGGCTTCAGCCAGGGCGGCCTGGCCGTCGTGGAACTGCTGAAACACATTGACGACGAGACCTACAGCCAACTGGCCGCAGCGTATGTGCTGGGCTACAAGGTGACGCCGGAGGACACGCTACAGACCAACCACATCAAGGCGGCACAGGGTGAGACGGACACGGGCGTCACCATCTGCTACAACACGGTAAAGGACGTCCGCTACATCCAGCCTGTCATTGCAGCCACGTGCATGGGCATCAACCCCGTAAACTGGCACACGGATGCCACACCGGCCACACTGCACGACACCATCACCGTCACGCTGTCTCCTGAATACCACGTGCTTGTCGTCACGGGCTACAGCGGTTCGGAATACCGTCCCTACAAGAACTTCCTCAACGTAGGCGACATCCACAGCTGCGAGCCGTGGCTCTACAGCGAGTGCCTGCAACGGAACATTCAAGTAAGGGCCAAGGAGTGGCGAAAGACAAATAATCACCAGATTCCATCTGATGAACAAGGTTTGTAGCTCTTTCTTCAAGGAATACTTTCATGCCTCACGTGCTTTTTCATAATCTTATTCAGGGGGACTTTGAGAGCAAGGGAAGTGATAAACAAAACGCCGAAACATCTTGCGGATGTTTCGGCGGATAAATGTGTGGAATAAGGAGCTAAAGTCCTTGATTCAGCTTTTCAAGCATTATGGAATCGTCCATTCGGGCATTCTTTACAAACTCAATGAAGAGCGTGTCTTCGCTGACAGTGTAGAGCAACTTGATTTCACTGATGACAAGTATGCTGCGGTATTCGATGCCTGTTGCCTCAACAAGGTCGGCTTCGCGCTTGCCCAAACCGGGGAAAGTGGCGATGCGGCGAGCGGTAGAACTTATCTGGGTCTTGAGTCTGCGCAACTGTCGCTCTCCGAACTCCTCGAAAGTGTACTCAAAAACCTCAGAAAGGCTCAGCAACGCAATAGGAGTCCACTGGATGTGTAAGTTCATATACCTTGTCGTTCATAAAACGTTCAACCTCTTCCATCGATACGGTCTGACCTGCCATTGCCTGAGCATGGCTTCGGTTCAGAATAGTTTTCAATGCTTCGTTAGCTTCCATATTGTTACCGTTTTTATGATTTAACGGTGCAAAAATATAACAAATTTCCGACATTTTCGCCAAGGAGGACGTTTTTTTATATGACAGACGCCTCATTTCAAAAATTTTATCGATATTTGCTCACGGATTCATAAAACACAGGTTGGAAAATGAAATATAATTTTGATGAGGTTGTGCCAAGAGCGCATACCGATTGTTATAAGATTGAGGGGATGAGCGATGTCTTTGGGCGAAGCGACGTACTGCCCCTGTGGGTGGCCGACATGGACTTCCGCACACCTCCGTTTGTGTTCGAGGCCATCAACCGAAGGCTGCAACAGGGCATCTTGGGCTATACCTGCGGAATGCCCAGCTACAAGGAAGCCATCTGCCGATGGGTGGCAGCACGGCACGGCATGAACATCACGCCCGACATGGTGAGCTACGTGCCCGGCGTGGTGTCCGGCATCGTCCTTGCCATCCAAGCCTTCACCGAGAAGGGCGACAAAATCCTGATTCAGGAGCCCGTCTATCACCCCTTCCGCATCGTTTCCGAAACCACGGGGCGCATCGTGGTGCGGAACATCCTGCGTCGCACCGCGGACAGTTTCGAGATGGACTTTGAGGCACTGGAGCGCGACCTGCAAGGCTGCAAAATGATGGTACTCTGCAACCCACACAACCCCGCCGGCATCTGCTGGGGGACGGACACACTGCGGCGGGTGGCAGAACTCTGCGACCGGGCAGGCGTCCTCGTCGTCAGCGACGAAATCCACTGCGACATGGTGCTGCCCGGACACCGCCACGTGTCATTCTCCACGGTCAGCACTGCCGCCCGCAACCACTCCATCACCTTGCAAGCCCCTTCCAAGACCTTCAACATTCCTGGCATCGTCGTCTCCCACGCCATCGTGCCCAACGCGGAGCTGCGGGAGCGCTTCTTCGGCTACATCGAAGGCACCGACCAAGACCTTGGCAACGTGTTCGCCTACGATTGTGCCCGTGCCTGCTACACGGAGCAGGGCAACGAATGGCGTGTGCAGATGATTGCCTACGTGCAAGGCATCATCGACTACGTGGATGACTTTCTCCGTCGGAACTGTCCACGCATCAAGGCCATCCGCCCTGAAGCCAGTTTCCTCATCTTCCTCGACTGCCGCAACCTGGGACTCTCCCACCCCGACCTTGAAGACTTCTTCGTCAACCAGGCTCACCTGGCTTTGAACTCCGGCACCATGTTCGGAAAATCGGGCGAGGGCTACATGCGCATGAACGTGGCCTGTCCGCGCTCCGTTGTGGAGCAGGCTCTACGGCAATTACAAGCCGCCTACCAATTCCTTGATTAACAGTCCTTTCTTCGGAACGCTGAACTCATCCAAAAATCACGCAGAACTGTATCAGAGACGACGCAGAACTCTATTCATTTAAAGAGTACTGCGTGAAGTCGAATAGAGTACTGCGTGAAATCAGAAAGAGTTCTGCGTGATTGTTGGGGATTAAATGTCAAACATCAAAAGTGAAAATACAGAAGTAAAAATCGTCCTCTCGTAGGTGGAAAATCGTCAAATTGCAAATTGATTCGCTTATTCCTTCCTTTTTTGTCGGGCATCGTGCTGGGCTATGTCTGCACCGTGAAGTTAGGCTGGACGGTGGATTTCAGGTGGTTGATTCTGCCCGTCTCCGTCTGTCTGTGCAGCATGTTGCTGTGCTATGGAGGGTTTAGGAACCGGGCTGCGGCAGTCTATCAGAAATTGTTTCTGGGCTTTACACTGACATTCTTCGGGTCGGTCGGTTACCTGCTCTCGGTCAGGAGCCACCAACAGGCATTGGTCACCTACGGGGAAGGTTTCCGCTATGCCATCTATCAGCGGAATCAGTTTCAGAACACGAAAGCCCTGGCCCTGCAAGGACGGCTGCACAAGGCCTTTGCTGACAGAATGCCCGACGGGAACAGCCACAAGGAGGAGCAGGCCGTCATTGAGGCTATGACCATCGGCTACAAACAGGGGCTGACCAAGGACGTGAGACAACGATTCTCAAGGGCGGGCATCAGTCACCTGTTAGCCATTTCGGGCTATCACATCGGCATCCTTTTCTTTTTGCTGCATATCCTCACCTCATGCATCAGCCGGAAAATAAGCTGGCGACGCTGGTCGAGGTTTCTTTCCCTGTTCGTACTCTGGGGGTATGCCTTTGTCACGGGCATGTCGCCCTCGGTGGTCAGGGCCGTCATCATGTTCACCTTCGTCACCTTCGGGTTGATGCTGGAACGCGACGTGAAGCTCCTCCATTCCTGCACGTTCGCCGCCTTCGTCATCCTGGCCATCGACCCCATGCTCATCAGCCATGTGGGGTTCCAATTGTCATTCTGCTCTGTGGCCGGCATTGCCCTGAACGAGAAGTGGTTGAAAGAAGGCTTTCAGACAGGACAACTCTATGGATACACGGTGGGTGGACTGAAAGTCAGCCTGATTTGCACCTTGGCCACTTTTCCACTGGTGGCCTACCACTTCGGCACGGTGTCCGTGTGGGGACTGGCCGGCAACCTGGCCGCTTTGTTCCTTGCACCTCCCTTGATGCTGTTGGCGGGTGTGTGGTGGCTGCTGTATGCCCTGTCCATCCATGCGACTTGGGCCATGCCCTTGCTGACGGGCGCCGGGACGGCGCTGCAATGGGTGACAGGTTGTCTGACGGGCGTGGCGAGCCTCATCGAAGGGTGGCCGCTGGCAACCCTCAACTACCGCCCCAGTGTCGTGGAAGTGGCGATGTGGTACGGGGTACTCTTAGGCGGCATGGCCCTGTCAAACCGGGTGACGGGCCGACGGGCCATCGTTTGGCTTTGTGCCGTCGAAGGGCTTTTGTTGGCCCTGATTGCACGAAAAACGGAGCTGGGCTTTGGTTTCCTCAAAGATTAGTCGTACTTTTGCAAGCAAAATAAAATCAAACCCTTTATATTTATGAACAAACAAGAACTCATCCGACAGATTCAAGAGAAGAAAACCTTCCTTTGCGTGGGCCTTGACACGGACATCAAAAAGATTCCCCAACACCTGCTTACTGAGGAAGACCCGATATTTGCATTCAACAAGGCGATTATCGACGCCACCGCCGCCTACTGCGTGGCCTACAAGCCGAACCTCGCCTTCTACGAGAGCATGGGCGTGAAGGGATGGGTGGCCTTCGAGAAGACCATCAAGTACCTGAACGAGCACTATCCCAACCACTTCATCATCGCCGACGCCAAGCGAGGCGACATAGGCAACACCAGTGCCATGTATGCTCGGACATTCTTCGAGGAGATGAACCTCGATGCCCTGACCGTGGCTCCCTATATGGGGGAGGACAGTGTGACGCCGTTCCTGCAATACCCCGGTAAGTGGGTGATTCTGTTGGCCCTGACGAGCAACAAGGGTAGCCAAGACTTCCAACTGACCTGCAACGCCGAGGGCGAGCGCCTGTTTGAGAAAGTGCTGCGCAAAAGCCAGGAATGGAGCAACGACGAGAACATGATGTACGTGGTGGGTGCCACGCAGGGCCGCATGTTTGAGGACATCCGACGCATCGTGCCCAACCACTTCCTGCTGGTACCAGGCATCGGTGCCCAGGGCGGCAGTCTGGAAGAGGTGTGCAAATACGGCATGACGAAAGACTGCGGCCTGTTGGTCAACAGCAGCCGGGCCATCATCTACGCCGACAAGAGCGAGGCTTTTGCCGAAGTGGCAGCGGCTGAGGCTAAAAAGGTGGCCGAGCAGATGGCTGCCCTCTTGGGATAACCTTTAACCGTAAGGACGATGGCAGACCATAAAATCATTAACGACCCGGTGTTCGGCTTCATCCGCATACCGAAGGGAACGCTGCTGAACATCGTAGCTAACCCCGACTTTTTCCGTCTGAGCAGAATCAAGCAACTGGGCGGGGCCAACATGGTCTATCCCGGTGCCCAGCACACCCGCTTTCAGCACTCCGTCGGCGCCTTCCACCTGATGAGCAAGGCGGTGAGGAACCTGCAAACGAAGGGAGTGGAAATCAGCGAGGAAGAGGAGGAAGCCGTAGAGGCAGCCATCCTGATGCACGACATCGGCCATGGCCCGTTTTCCCACGTGCTTGAACATACGTTGATTAGCGGCGTGTGCCATGAAGAGATTTCGCTCATGGTCATGGAAAAGCTGAACCGCGAGTTTCAGGGAGCCTTGACGTTAGCAATCAAGATTTTCAAGGACGAACATTCAAAGCACTTCCTCCACCAGCTGATTTCAAGCCAGTTGGACATGGACCGGCTGGACTACCTGCGAAGGGACAGCTTCTTTTCGGGTGTCACGGAGGGCAACATCGGCAGTGCCCGTATCATCGACATGCTCGACGTGAAGGACGACCACCTGGTCGTGGAAAAAAAAGGTATCTATTCCATTGAAAACTATCTGGTAAGCCGACGACTGATGTACTGGCAGGTCTATCTGCACAAGACGGGCGTTTCCGCAGAGCATGTGCTCATCAATGCCCTGAGCAGGGCCAAGGACCTGGCACGTCAAGGGGTTGAACTGCATTGCTCTCCGGCCTTACACTTCTTCCTATACCAGGACATTGACAAGGAGCGGTTCATGGCCGACGAAGCCTGCCTGGAGAACTACCTCGACCTTGACGACAACGACATCATGTCGGCCTTGAAGGTGTGGCAACGGCACGACGACCGCATCCTCTCCATGCTTTCTCAGGATTTCATCGGACGAAGGATTTTCCATGTGGAGGTGACGGACGAGGCGGTGCCCGCAGCGTATATTGACGGCATCGTAACGGAGTTGTCCGACAGATACGGCATTGGGTGTGAGGACGTTCGGAAATACCTGATAAGCCAGTTGGAAATTGGCAAGGACATGTACAGCATCGACGAGGACAAGATTGAGATTCTGATGAAGGACGGCACCACTTGCGACATTTCCGAGGTGTCGGACATGCTGAACATCTCCACCCTGTCGAAAAAGGTGAGGAAACATTATTTTTGCTATCAAAGGTGAACATGGATAACTGCATACGAATCAAAGGGGCACGGGTGAACAACCTAAAGAATGTCAGCGTGGATATTCCCCGCGACAAACTGATTGTGGTGACGGGCGTCAGCGGCAGCGGAAAGTCGTCGCTGGCCTTCGACACGCTCTATGCCGAGGGGCAGCGCAGATATGTCGAAAGCCTCTCCACCTATGCCCGGCAGTTCATGGGCCGCATGGCCAAGCCGGAATGCGACTTCATCGAAGGCATTCCACCCGCCATTGCCATTGAGCAGAAAGTGAGTTCGCGGAACCCACGAAGCACGGTGGGCACCTCCACAGAGATTTACGACTACCTGCGGATGCTCTATGCCCGCATCGGAAAGACCATTTCCCCCATCAGCGGGAAAGAGGTGAAGAAGCACACGACGGAGGACATGGTGCAATGTATGCTCAGTCATGCACCGGGCACAAGGTTCATGGTGCTCTGTCCGCTGATTGCCCATGGCGAAAGAAGCCGGAAGGAGCAGTTGGAAATGGACATGAAGCAGGGCTTTGTCCGCATATTAGTGAACGACGAAATGACGGGTATCGAAGAGTACCTGCCTCAATACCAAGAGGAAGACAAGATTCTCATCGTGATTGACCGTCTGGTGGTGAACGAGGAGAAATCCACCATCTCCCGACTGGTCAACTCGGCAGAAACCGCCCTGTATGAGGGCGAGGGCGTCTGCATTCTCTGCTTCATGACGGAAAACGGCCTTGCCAAGGAGGGCGACCCAGACCGAGTGAGCTTCTCCCTGAAATTCGAGGCCGACGGCATCACCTTCGAGGAGCCTACCGACCAGATGTTTTCGTTCAACTCTCCCGTGGGTGCCTGCCCGGAGTGTGAGGGCTTCGGAAAAATCATCGGCATCGACGAAAGCCTCGTCATTCCGAACACGGAACTGAGCGTCTATGGGGGAGCCGTGGTTTGCTGGCGTGGCGAGAAGATGGGCGAATGGAAGAAGGAGTTCTGCCGCAGTGCCGAGAAATATGGATTCCCCATTTTCACCCCCTACTACCAACTGACACAGGAGCAGAAAGACATCCTGTGGCACGGCGTGCCGGAGGTCAACGAATGGGGCAACGTCTCCATCTGCATCGACGAGTTTTTCCGCATGTTGCGGGAAAATCAATACAAAATCCAGTACCGCGTGATGCTGGCCCGCTACCGGGGCAAGACGACTTGTCCCGTCTGCCACGGACACAGGTTGAAGAAAGAGGCAGAATACGTAAAAATCGGGGGGAAGTCCATCTCTGAACTGTGCGACATGAGCATCGCAACGCTCCATGAGTTTTTCCGCACTCTGAAGGTGTCGAAACACGATGCGGAAGTTGCCAAGCGGCTGTTGGTGGAAATCCGCTCACGCTTGCAGTTCCTGGTGGATGTGGGACTGAGCTACCTTACCCTGTCGCGCCTCTCCAACACACTTTCGGGCGGCGAAAGCCAGCGAATCAACTTGGCCACAAGCCTTGGTTCCAGCCTGGTCGGCAGTCTCTACATCCTCGACGAACCAAGCATCGGATTACATTCAAGGGACACTCAAAGACTGATACACGTACTGCGTGAATTACAAAAACTTGGAAACACCGTTGTCATCGTAGAACACGACGAGGAAATCATGCGAGCCGCCGACTACATTATTGATATAGGAAAAGACGCAGGCCGCCTCGGCGGCAACATCATCTACGAGGGAAAACCACAGGGGAAACCCACAAAGGACATGAAGCCGGGAGTCAGCCATACACTTGACTACCTGATGGGCTGGGAAAACATTGACGTGCCCGCCTCGCGCCGCCCTTGGAATAACTACATTCTGGTGAAATGTGCCAGGGAGAACAACCTGAAGGGCATTGACGTGAAAATACCGCTGAACATCATGACGTGTGTGACTGGCGTAAGCGGCAGCGGCAAATCGACCTTGGTGCGCGACATCCTGTACAGAGCCATCAAGCGCAACTTAGATGAAAACTGCGACAAACCCGGACAACACGCTGGTATATCAGGAGATATTGACATGATTCGCAAGATAGAGTTTGTAGATCAGAACCCCATTGGCACCTCTTCTAGAAGCAATCCCGTAACCTATCTTGGCGCCTACGATGAAATCCGAAAACTGATGTCGGAGCAACAGTTAGCCAAGCAGATGGGCTACACGCCGGCCTTCTTCTCCTTCAATGCCGAGGGCGGCAGGTGTGAGGAATGCAAGGGCGAAGGCACCGTCACCGTTGAGATGCAATTCATGAACGACCTCGTCCTGGAATGCGAATCCTGCCATGGCCGCCGGTTCAAGCAGGAAGTCCTCGACGTGCTGTTCCATGAGCAGTCCATCTATGACATCCTGAACATGACCATCAACCAAGCCGTCGAGTTCTTCACACAGCATGGGGAGAAAAAGATTGTGCAGCGGATGAAGCCCCTGCAGGACGTCGGACTGGGTTACATCAAACTGGGACAAACCTCCAGCACCCTTTCCGGCGGCGAGAACCAGCGCATCAAACTGGCCTACTACCTCAGTCAAGAAAAATCTGTCCCCACCATGTTCATCTTTGATGAGCCTACTACGGGACTCCATTTCCACGACATCAAGAAACTGCTCGCCGCCTTCAACGCCCTGATTGAGCGAGGGCACACCATTGTCATCATCGAGCACAACCTTGATGTCATCAAGTGTGCCGACCACGTCATCGACCTCGGTCCCGAGGGCGGGGATGCCGGCGGAAACATCGTCGCTGAAGGTACGCCCGAAGAGGTGGCCGCCTGCACTTCCAGCTATACGGGGCAGTATCTGCGTGAAAAAATCAAGGTATAAACGGCCATAAATTACAGACTTATCAGAAAAAATATCGGAAACGCTTGAAGATTCCGATATTTTTTTTGTATTTTTGCCCCCAAAACCATCTAATCAATGAGAAATACCATCAGAACATCGTTTGTAAGCATCCTCCTTTGCTTCCTCATTCCTGCACCCTGTGCAGCCCAAGAGTTTGACCGCTACTTTGAGGACAACACCCTCCGCATTGACTACATCTTTGCTGGAGATGCCAACAAGCAGGAGATTTTCCTTGAACAATTATACAAGCAGAAGAAATGGGCGGGCCGGAAAGACCGATTGGCCGAAAAATACCTGAACGGCAACGGACAACTCAGCGTGCGCGACCATGCCACCCAGCAGCCCATCTACGTTTGGACGTTCTCCACGCTCTTCCAGGAATGGCTTCAGTATGACGAGGCGAGAAAAGTCCAGAAAGCCTTCCAATGTGCCTACAACATTCCCTTCCCCAAGCAACCCGTCGATATCACTGTCACACTGACCGACAACCACCAGAAGGTCGTGGCCGAAATGACCCACACCGTTGACCCAACCGACATCCTCATCCGCCCCATCGGCGACAATGGCATCCCCTTCCACTACATCCATAAGGGAAAATGTGCCGGCAACCCAAGCGCCGCCCCCAAAAAGGAGGAAGCCCGCAGCGGAAACGGACGCAACTTCGAGGCGACCGACTATGACCCGTTTGCCGGAGTGGATATCACCGGTAACGTCGATCTCGCCATCCTGGCCGAAGGATATACCGAGGCACAGATGGGCAAATTCTACGCCGACTGCCAGCGAGCCGTTGACGCCCTCTTTGCCTGGGAACCTTTTTCCAGCCTGAAAGATCGCTTCAACGTCGTGGCCGTGGCCGCACCTTCCCTCGACGCCGGGCCCAGCGTTCCCCATCGGGGGGTATGGAAACGCGGCATCTCCAACTGCCACTACGACACCTTCTACAGCAACCGCTACCTCATGTCACAGAACATGCACCGCATCTATGATGCCCTCTCAGGCGTTCCCTTCGAGCACATCATGGTCTTAGTGAACAGCGACACCTACGGCGGTGGCGGCATCTATAACCAAGTCACATTCTCCACCAGCGACCACCCGACGTTCAAGGAGGTCTTCGTCCATGAATTCGGACATTCCTATGGCGGCCTGGCCGACGAATATGCCTACGACGACATGGACAGCGAGTGGTATCCCGCCGACACCGAGCCTTGGGAGCCCAACATCACCACCCTGCACGACTTTGCCAGCAAATGGCAAGACCTCATGCCGAAGAAGCAGCCCATCCCTACCCCGCTCGACCCCAAGGTGCCCAACTTCAAGTCCATTGCAAAAGACGATGTGAAAGCAATGGAGCGACTGAATGCCTGCACCCAGGTCGTCGGCGTATTTGAAGGCGCAGGCTACCAAAGCAAAGGCTGCTATCGCCCTGCCCAGGAGTGCCGCATGAAGATCAACGAAGTCCGCGACTTCTGTCCCGTCTGTGCCCGCGCCATCCGCCGCATTACAGACTTCTATACAGCAAAATAAATGTAAAACCATAAAAACTCCACGAATATGACATTAAGGAAACTAACCCTTGCACTTCTCATGGCAGCCACGCTGTCCGCAAGTGCCGCCAACGACACAAAGACTGTCACACAGTGTACCAATGGCGTAAACCTCACCACGGCAACCGACTACATCATTACTGGCACCACCCCCTTCTCCACGACTGGCTATGTTGACATCCAGAACGAAGACGCCGTCGTCATCTTCCTCTACCTGAAACCCTCGGTGGCCAAAAGCTACCTCGCCAACATCAAAATCAATGGCGAAGCAGCCGTCAACGGCACCAACTGCTGGCTTGAAATCTACAAGAACGGAGCCATCGTCTATCCACACACTGAACTGACCTTCAAACCCCTCACCGTCTATACCGAGGCCAACTTCGGCGGCGAGGCCAACAACAATTTCACCCCCTACAACAAGTACACCAGTGGCAGCTGGACAAACAACTTCAAGAGCTTCAAGCTGAAGCGAGGCTACATGGCCACCATTGGTACCAATGCCAACGGACAGGGCTGGAGCAAATGCTTCATCGCCCAGGACCACGACCTCGAAATTGACTTCACCACCGTCAATTACGGCAAGTACATTGCCAACCGTGAAGGCTTTATCCGCGTATTCCCCTGGCGCAACGTCACCAAAAAGGGAACTGCAGGCTCACCCGGTCTCCAGGGCGACCTGAACATCACCTGGAAATACGGATGGGACGGCGGTGGATGGCACGACGAGGAAGTGGAATACATTCCCCAGCACCACCACGAAGGCTGGCCCTCCTGGAGCGGCATCAACGGTCTCAACAGCGTCAACACCGTCCTGGGTAACAACGAGCCCGACAACTCCGGCGATGCCCGCGAGCAATACATCAAGGTCGATGAAATCGAATCCCGTATGTTCGGCCCCAACGGTACCTGGCAGAATGAAGCCTACAGCGGCGGTCTGCGCGTCGGCTCACCCGCCATGTCGGGCGACTGCCGTGGCAGCTGGCTCTCCACCTTCATCAGCCTTTGTGAGAAGTACAACTGCCGCATCGACTTCATCGCCGACCACTGCTACTGGCTCAGCAACGGTGGCAGCTTCTACTGGCAGATGAGCGAAACCTACAACAAATACAAGCGCCCCATCTGGATTACGGAGTGGAACTACGGTGCGAACTGGACCTCATGGCCCGGCAGCGACACCAGCGGCTCCGATGCCAACCAGACCATCGAGCTCAATGCCATCAAGGACATTGTCGGAAACCTTGAAAGCCATCCGAACGTCGAGCGCTACGCCTTCTACAACTGGGTGCAGGACTGCCGCACCATCGTGCTCAACGGCAAGCTCACCAAAGCCGGCGAATGGTACGGAAACCTGAAATCTGCCCCTTCCTACGAAGACGCCAACGAATACACCATGGGATGGAACTACTGGGCACCCTCAGACCTCGAACTTACCTTCTCCAAGAACACCAAGCGTGTCGTCCTCAACTGGACGCACCTCAACGGCAAGCAGACCGACTCCGTCTGCGTACAACGTAAAATCGTCGATGGTAGCAACGTTTGGGAAAACATCAAGAACCTCGGCATGGTACAGGCCAGCAGCCCCACCTACAACTACGACGACCTCTCCGAGGAATCCGGCGTAGTGTATTACCGCATTGCCAACTACGACTCTGACAGCAAAGTGCGCTACAGCAACGAAGCCTCCGTCACACTCGGTTCCGCACAAGGTAACGACACCTTCCAATACGGAAAGCTGACCATCACCAACCTCGACGTCGTCACCACCGACTTTTCTGAAACCTTCAGCGAAATCCCCGGCGTCTTCATGGGCATCTGCACCAACAAGAACACCACCCTCTATCCAGGCAACCTGCTCACCAGCACTACGAAAGCAAAATTCGGCTACCAAATCCTGCCGTGGAAAAATCAGAAGTCTTCAGCCACGACCCTCTCCAAAAACGAGGAAATCGCCTTCATGGCCATGAAGACAGGCAACTACAAATTCGGCGACCTCGACTGTGAAGTCGTTGCCGGCACTGAGGTAAAGGCAAACATGGTCGATACCACCGAAGTCGTCTTCAAGCAACCATTCCCGGAAGGTGTCACCCCCATCGTCCTCGTCGAATTGCTCAACACCACGCTCAAGACCCTCCCCATCACCATCAATATCTGGGGTGTCACCAACACCGGTTTCAAGATGATACTCCAATATGAGGAGGCAGAGAACACCAAGAGCCGCGTGGCCCAAAAAGTAGCCTACATGGCCATCACACCCGGCAAGGGCGACGTCATCAACGAAATCAGCAAACACGACCTGATTGCCAGCGACACGCTCAAGGTTGATACTTTCCACATCGACAACCGCACAGACTCCCTCGTCTATACCCTCCGCAACACCTACGAAAACACGATGGCCAACACAACCATCGTTGCGGGAACGGGCGAGAACAACATGTACGCCGCCACGGGACGCCTCTGCACCTACACCGCCAACGGCGACACACTCTACTTCAACTCACCAAAACTTTTCGGAAAGTGCCAGACCTTCAACTACCCCGCCGCAGCCATCCTGCGTAAAGTCAGTGACGTCATCGAAAGCGACAAGAATTCTCCACACTACAAACAGATTTCCGGCTCGCGCATCAAGCGTCAGGTCGATGGCACCAGCACCACGACCGTGGGTAACACCGCCGCCAACTCCGACCGCCTCGGCTACGTCATTGTTGACAACGGCATCACCACCCAGCAGGAAGAACTTCAGGAAACCACCTACCAGCTCGTGACGAAAGGCGCCACCATCGAGGACATCACTACCCTCATCAACGGCTACCTCAACGGCACCCAGACCGTCACCCTCAGTGAAATCACCACACTCATCGAGGAGTTCCTGAAATAACATCCCTGAGAGGTATAAAAGAATAAGACGCAAAACGGACATGGCTTTGAGAACCATGTCCGTTTTGTATTATTATGGACATTCAAAAGTGCGGTGGTGATACATTTTCTTTTCTTTCCCGCAACTTTAACTTTTATTAAGGTTTCGACTTCATTTCTTTTCGTGTAAAAGCCTTAAATTTGCCCGACAAAATGTTAAAACATTTACTATATACCCTACCCTATGTGGAATAACGTGAAAACACGCTAAAAGTGAAGTTGCAAAAGCACTAACAATCAATAAATATTTTAACAATCTATGAACAAACGTCTTTGTAAACTGGGGCTCAATGCCGTAAAGGCAGTGATGGCCGTCTCCGTTTGCGGAGCCATTTACTCATGCCGTGACGACTACAAGCTGGACGACGAAGCGCCGTCGTGGCTGGGTTCGAGCATCTATGAGTATTTGGAAACGCAAGGGAGCTACACGAACTTCGTCAGACTGATTGACGACCTGAACTACAGGGAGGTGCTTGCACGCACGGGTTCCAAGACCCTGTTCGTCGCCGACGACAATGCGTTCAACACTTTCTATCAGAACAATGCGTGGGGAGTAAGCAACTATGAGCAGCTGACCATTTCGCAGAAGAAGCTGCTGCTGAACACGGCAATGATTAACAATGCCTACCTGCTGGAAATGATGTCGAGCAAGGAGGCAACTGGCGACTTGAATGCAACCCCAGAGCGGGGTCTGTACCTGCGCCGTGAGACGGCAATGGACATCACGGACTCCATCCCGTTCTTAAAAGGTGACGACCTGCCCGTGAACTACAATGCGGACGAGACGCACTATTGGGAGCGTTTCAAAGACAAGGGTATCTATCTGGCACTGGACGGTACGACACCGATGATTACGCATTTCCTTGCCACCCAAATGGCGAACAACAATATCACGACAGCGGACTTTGAGCGACTGACGGGGTCAACACGCTCGGAGAACGATGCCTTCATCTATGGATGCAAGGTGGTGGAGCAAGATATTACTTGCCAAAATGGCTACATCAACAAACTGGACCGTGTACTCGTGAATCCGCAGAACATGGCTGAGGTGTTGCGCACGAATGGCAAGACGAAGATTTTCTCCCACTTGCTCGACCGCTTCTCCGTGCCTATCTATGATGCGACCCTGACACAGCGTGCCAAGGACCTCTATGGCGACTATATCGACTCGGTCTTCCAGAAGCGCTATTTCGCCATCCGTTCACAGGGCAACAGCAAACTTTACAATGACAAGGGAGCAAACCTGAAGGAAAACGCGAACGGTAACGACGTATTCGACGACCAGGCAAACAAGCCGTTGCCATTCGATCCAGGATGGAACACATACCAGACGGACGAGAAAACGAACAAGGAGCAGGACATGGGTGTGATTTTCTGCCCAAGCGACAACAAAATCATGGAGTATTTCTTTGCCGGCGGTGGTGCCGCCTTGGTAGAGGCTTACGCCGGTGAATATACGGGACAGATTACTCCGCAAACCACCGACTTTGATTTGGTTTATCATGCGTTGGACAAAATTCCACGCGACCGTATCCGTGCCATGATTAACAACTTGATGAAGGAATCGTTCAACAGCTCCGTGCCCAGCAAGTTCGAGAGCATCAAGAACTCAGCCCAAGACGCCATGTTCAACAAGAACGACGACTATCACCGCAACAGAATCGACACAGTGCTGCTGGCCAGCAACGGTATCATTTATGTCATGGACGAGGTGACCACACCTGCGGAATATGCCTCAGTAAGTGCGCCAACCTACATCGAGACCGACAAGCGCATCTTCAACTGGGCCGTGCAGAGCGACAAACTGGGCGGCATTCCAACGAACTATAGCGCCTACCTGCTGGCCATGAGCTCACGCTTCTCGTTCTTCGCACCGAAGGATGAGGGTTTCTGGTATATCGACCCGCTGTCGTTCTACAATCCCCAAATGAACGGTACGACCTTAGTGGGACGCGCATTCAAATATACATGGGACACATCGTCTGCCAACACAAAGGCTCCGAAGGTGGCCGCCTACAATTACAACTATGACCTTACGACGGGTACGGGCGCAATCGATGAGACCAGTACAGCTGCAAATGTTTCGGAAGCCGTAATGGGCAACCGCCTGAAGGACATGCTGGAAACACACACCATCATCCATGAGGACAAGAGCCAGATTACGGGCATTGACGAGACAGCAACAGGCGTGGAGTGCAACCAGCACTATTTCATTGCCAAGAATGGTGCCGTAGTCCATGTAAACAACGCATCTGGACGCGACACGGAGGGCAGCCCAATGACGATTCAGGGTGGCTGGGACGTACAGAACGGCAACAGTGTGAACGTGGTGAAGTTTGCTGACCAGTCTGAACAGACGAACGGCTACGGTAACGGTTTCGCCTACACCATCAGCGCCCCCATCCAGCCGACCATCGAATCGGTTTTCTCCGCCCTCTACAGCAATGACAATTTCAAGAACTTCTTCGAGCTTTGCCAGACAGACATGGAAGTGTTGGCAGAAATCGGCATCACCAAGGATTCCGAACGAAACAAGTATAACATCTTTGAGAACAACGGCGGTCTGCCCTGCTTCGACAAGACGACAGGCAGCAAGGTGACGGACGCAACGAACGTGCGTTTCTTCAACAACTACCGCTACACCATCTACATCCCAACGAACGAAGCAATTAACGACGCCATCCTCAACGGACTGCCAACCTGGCAGGCACTGCGCGACATACTTGAACTGGACCTCGACCCCGAAAGTCGCACGGAACTGACCACGGAGGAGGAGAATGCCCGTAACACCCGCGTGAAGGCCATGGCCACGGCAATAGTGAATTTCGTGAAGTATCACTTCCAGGATAACAGCATCTTCGTGGATCAGCCCACCATCAAGGCTACTGGCTACGAAACGGCAACCATGAACAGCGAGACACAGACTTACTACAAGGTGACCGTTTCTTCGACCGGCAACAACACGCTTTCGGTGAAGGACAACGCCGGACACACCCGTCAGGTGACTGCCGACCAGAACATCCTGGTGCGCGACTATATCACGGCAAAGAATGCGGGAACGGACAAGAACACCCTGACTTCGTCGTCGTCGGCTGTCATCCACGGCATCGACGGCGTACTGAACTACAAGACTTACGAAAACGGAAAGTATGACAGCGACTGGAGCACCTTGGCAAAGGCTCGCGCGTACCTTAATAAATATGGACTCACGGAATAATACTGACTTACAAAAAGAACACATTATGAACAAGATTAAGTTTATCATTACAACCTTCGTGCTGTTCTTCTGCGTAAGTTCAGCAATGGCACAACAGCGACGCATTACGGGTACCGTCTATGATGACTTTGGCGGCATCATGATGGCCAACGTCGTGGAGCGTGATGCCAACAATCGTATCGTGGAGGCAGCCGTCACCGACGTGAACGGTAACTTCTCGATGCTTGTGAAGAATCCGAAAGACAAACTGGTGGTCAGCTATATCGGCTACAAGACTCACACAGAGGTGATTGGACAGAAGACGAAGTTCAACATCAAGATGCAGGACAACACCCAGTTGCAGGAAGTGGTCGTCAAGGCAAAGCCTAAGACCATGAGCAACGGTATGGCGATTCCATTGAAGGAAATCTCCGTAGCCACACAGACCATGAACATGGACGACGTAGAGGGACTTTCGTTTGCCAGTGCCGACGAGGCCCTGCAAGGTAAGATTGCCGGTCTGGATATTATCTCGAATTCTGGTAACCTGGGTGCCGGTACCTCCATGCGTATGCGTGGTGTGAGCACCATCAACGGTTCTGCTGAACCACTGATCGTCGTGGATGGAAACATCTTCGACCTGCCAGACGACGTCTCCGATGTGAACTTTGAGGACCTCGACAACGAGGAACAATTCTCCACCCTGCTCTCGGTGAATCCTGAGGACATCAAGGAAATCAAAGTGTTGAAGGATGCCGCAGCCACAGCCATCTGGGGTTCGAAGGGTGCAAACGGTGTGATTGAGATTACGACACGCCGTGGTGTTTCGGGTAAGACGAAAATCAACTTCTCGTACCGCTTCACAGGTGCATGGGCTCCAAAGGGTCTGAACATGCTGGACGGTGACGGCTACACGATGATGATGAAGGAGGCTTACTTCAATCCGAAGCAGAACAGTGCCTCGTCGAACATGGTGGAGCTGAACTACGACAAGTCATACCCGACTCAGTACTACAACTTCAACCAGAACACAGACTGGGTAGATGCCGTCAACCAGTTTGGCCAGACACACAACTACTACCTCACGCTGACGGGTGGTGGCGAGAAGGCCAAATTCCGTATCTCCGGCGGTTATGACCATCAGACGGGTACGATTATCAAGCAGAAACTCGACCGTTTCTCCACCCGTTTGGTATTGGACTACGACGTGAGTGACCGCATCCGTTTCTCCACGAACTTTGCGCTCACCTACACGGACAACCATCGTAACTGGAACTATGACACAGACAAGAGTTCGTACAATACAACTTCGATTCTGGGTGCAGCCTACAAGTGTATGCCCAATATGAGCATCTACGAATATGCCTACGACCAAGCTACGCAGACCGCCTACCAAACGGGCGACTACTACAAGATGTTGCCAACCAACCCAACGGAAGGAGGCAGTGGCAACAACGTGTATTCTTCAAACTACCTGAGCGACATGAAGGCTATCGGAAACCCCGTAGCTGCCGCTAACCTGGCATTCAACAATCAATCGACCTACCGTATCAACCCTCAGTTCAACTTGCAGTACAAGTTGCTCTCAAAGGATGACGAAGGTCATCAGTTGAACCTGAACGCAGAGGTGTACATGGATATCTACAATGAGTCCGTCAACACCTATTACCCGAACTCACTGACCACTAATTCTTGGTCGTCGGGCGTGAATGAAAGCAGTAACAGTGAGTATAAGTCATTGGCTTTCACGAACCGTGAAAAACTCATCTTCATTCCAAAGACGAACACAGACATCTGGTCGGCCAGCGTAATGGCTCAGTTTGAGTTCACCAGCGGAAACGGTACAAGCCAAAACCTTTCCCAGGATGGTCTGCCAACAGGACTCACCTCTTCCATTGCCGAGGCTTACCTGCGCAATTCGTCTTCTGGTACGTCACAATGGCGTAGTGCCTCCATGCTTGCCAGTGCGCACATCGCCTTCTTCGACGGACGCTATGCTTTCGATGCCACTGTACGCCGCGACGGTTCGACCAAGTTTGGTGCAGGTCGCAAGTGGGGTACATTCCCTGGTATCTCTGCCCGCTGGAACATCAGCCAAGAGCCTTTCTTCGAGAAGATTGACCCCAAGCACATTATCTCGCTGCTCTCCTTCCGCCCATCATGGGGTAAGGTGGGTCGCCAGCCAGGCAATGAGTACCTGATGTACAACTCATACAGCTCTGCCGGTGTCTATGGTTCATCGAAGTATGCAGCCATCCAGGCTGGTAGCCTTCGATTGACGGACATCAAATGGGAGACCACAAAATCGTGGAACCTGGGTGCAAACCTGAACCTGTTCAACGACCTGTTGCAGTTTGACTTCAACTACTACAACAAGCAGACCAGTGACCTGCTGATGAAGAACGTAGGCATTCCCGGCACGACGGGTTACGGCACGTTGGCTTGGAAGAACGTAGGTGGCCTGCGCAACCGTGGTTGGGAACTTTACGTCAACACGGGTAAATTTGCCAAAGCGGGCAAATTCTCCATGTCGGCCTCCTTCAACATTGCCCAGAACGTGAACACAATCACGGAAATGGATGCCAGCGTACTTTCTTCGATGAATGGTGACTACAGCTATAGAGTGGCTGAATACTTGCAACGCATCCAGATTGGTAATGCCGTGGGTTCCATCTACGGCTTCAAGTATGCAGGTGTGTATGCCTACGACTATGACCATAGCGGCTACACCGAGACTTCGCTAAAGACTTACGGTAAGAACACCGCAGCGTATGCAGCTTCCGTTGGCCAGAACTCAACCGTGCCTGTTGCCCGTGACGAGAATGGGAACATTTTGTTCGACGCTAAGGGTAATCCACTCCACATGTATTATAATTATGGTGGCATCAACTATGAGTTCAAGGGCGGTGACGTTATGTACGAGGATATCAACCACGATGGTCAGATTAATGAACTTGATATCGTCTATCTGGGTAACTCCAACCCGAAGCTAAACGGTGGTTTCGGACTGAACTTCAACTATGGTCCTTTCACACTGAAGCTCTCGTTCACCTACCGTTGGGGTAACAAGATTGCGAACATGGCCCGCCTGAGAAACGAGTGGATGCGTACCAACATCAACCAGAGTGCGGCAGTGGCATGGCGTTGGAGAAAGAATGGCGACGTGACGGAAATTCCACGTGCCATGAACGCAAGTATCGGTGCCTCCTACAACGCTTTGGCCAGTGACCGATATGTGGAAAACGGCGACTACCTGCGCCTGCAATACTTGCAGCTCAGCTACAGCTTGCCACAGAAGGTTTGCAAGAACATAGGTATGCAGTCTCTGCGTCTGTCACTTTCGGCAAACAACGTTTTCTGCCTGACCAAATATACTGGTGTTGACCCAGAGGTAAGCTATGGTTCATGGGGCGTATGTTACGACAATTCAAAGACTCCACGAGCAAAGTCCTTCACACTGAGCGTGAACTTGGGATTCTAAATAATGCACAATGCACAATTGAACTCAAAAACTTATAATATGAAATCAATCTATAAAAATATAGCCATCTGCGCCGCAGCCGTAATAGGCACAGGGATGCTTGCCAGTTGTGAAGATTTCCTCACCATCACCCCTACCGACAAAATCGTAGAGGAAGAGTTCTGGCAGGACAGGAACGACCTGACCAATGCCGTCTATGGATGCTACAAGCGGCTTGCCTCCGATGACATTTTGAGAAAATTTGTCTATTGGGGAGAGATGCGTTCTGACAATTTTGAACGCTCCACATCAACCAGTGCGACAGGTGAAGTCGCCAACATCATGAATGCGAACCTACTGCCGACCTACGGAACTTTCAGTTGGACGGCACTTTACAAAGCCATCAACGATTGTAACAAAGTTCTGGCAAACGGTCCCGAAGTGGTTCAGACAGACGAAAGTTTCTCGGAAACGGCATGGATTCCCATCCGGGCAGAAATTATCACCCTGCGGGCACTCTGCCACTTCTATCTGGTGCGTACATTCGGTGAGATACCTTACGTTGTGATAGATTACAACAACGACTCACAGGAACTGCGCCAGACGCAGGAGCCTCAACTCACCGTGCTGAACAAGATTATCGACGACCTTGAGTCTGTAAAAGACCAGGCCATGAACGATTACGGTACAACGATGCTCAACAAGGGCCGCATCACAAAGAAAGCCATCTATACCCTTTTGGCTGACGTGTATCTTTGGCGAGCCAGCTACAAAGAGGGGGGATGTCATCCGTTCATAAACCGCACACTGCCTACCACGCAGAACTACTATGAGGGAGCCGTGCCTTATACTGACATTGAGTACGGCACGTCTGCACAATATGACTATCAGAAATGTGTTGAATGCTGCGACAAGGTTATCCAGATTGCAAAAGAGGAGTACATCAAAAAAATCTCCAAGAGCCTCGTCGGCGGCGCAAGCATCGAATTTGAGTTGGACGACCTGCTTGAACAGAATGTTGCATCAACCAACTCCCTGCAAAGATTCACTGTTTCTTCTTCCTTGGGTGCCTACTACAACCTGTTTAACACAGGAAACTCCTCGGAGAGCATTTTTGAGTTGCAGTTTGACGGAAACACGTACAGCAACAACATTGTTTCAGATTTGTACCTCCATTCCGACGGAAAATCCGGCACCTTTGTTGGGGCTCCTACCCTGTTTGAAGGTCTTGAGGTAACGCCTAACACGGTAAGCCCAAGCAAACTTTTCACAAAGACGGATTACCGCAGATGGGAAAGTGTCTTATTCGATGGACAAGGACAGACAACCTTCTCGCTTTGCAAATATGCGATGGGTGAGATTGAACAGTCAACGAGCAAGGCAAGCGATATGGTGACCGATAACGATGGCATGCTTACTTATACCACCAAGTACCGCACCATGAGTGATGCCAATTGGATTGTCTATCGTATGTCGGAAGTGCTCCTGATGAAAGCAGAAGCCATCTCCCGCCTATATACGGACAATGTGAACCTGAAAGAAGGTTTCGATTGTGTACGCACCGTCTTCAAGCGTTCCAATCCTTATCCATACGACAACACTGCAAGCGCAACAGACACCTTGGTCTTTGCACAAAACTTTGACACACAAAGCGGACTGGAAAGCCTAGTTATGCAGGAGCGCCAGCGCGAATTCATTTGCGAGGGCAAACGATGGTTCGACCTTGTTCGCTATGCACAGCGCAGAGGCAACACGGAGGACATGCTCGCTTTGCTAACCCGTAAGTACTCTACAAACCGCAAAGCGGTAGAGGCTAAACTGGCCGATATGCAATCGCTTTTCTCTCCAGTAAACGAGAGTGAAATTAAAAACAACACATGGCTCTACCAGAACGGCGTGTGGAAGATGACTGAATCGAGCAGCCGTACTGATAACATGTAAAAGAAAGGTAATATCATGATAAGAAATATAAAAAATCTTTTCAGCCTTGCACTTTTATTGGGAAGTGCTGCGGCCATGACTCTAAACTCATGTAAAGAGAACATTGACGATAGCGACCTCTACACCTTCACGGGTGAGATGATGACCGACCACTTCGTCAATAATCCTGAGCAGTTTAGCAGTTACCTCACCCTCCTGAGCAGGGTCACGCCAAGCAAACGCTCCGCATCGACCATGCGCGAGCTTCTGAACGCACGTGGACATTACACATGTTTTGCGCCGACCAACCAGGCGATTGCTGAGTACATTGCATCGCTTTACAATGCAGAGAAGCCACAGGTTTCGTCCCTCAATCTGGATGAGGTTCCCGACTCTGTGGCAAAGTCGATTGTCTTCAACTCAATCATTGAGAACGGAAACAACGAGGCATACGCAACGACCGACTTTGAAACGGGTGCGCTGGGAACGACCAACATGAACGATCGATACATCAGTATCTCTTACGGCACGGAGATTGCCAATATCAGCCAGAGCGGCGACACAGCCCTGAACACCATCATCTACGTCAACACAAACTCCAAGATTATTGAGAGTGACATTGAAGTGGAGAACGGTTACATCCATGTGGTTGACCATGTGCTCGCCCCATCTACTGCAACGGTGGCCGACCTGGTCATCAGCACGCCGAACATGCAGTTCTTTGGCGACCTGCTGAAAAAGACAGGCTGGAACTCCAAGCTGACGAACTACAAGGACGAGGCTTGGGAAGAGAAACACGACGACATTCGTGGAACCATCTACAACGGTATGAACGGTGGTTGGGAAGGTCTCTATCCCGAACATCACTACTATGGCTATACCCTTTTCGTAGAGACCGACTCTGTCTATCAAAGCAAGGGCATCACAGACATTGAGAGCCTGAAACAGTGGGTAATGGCAAACAACCATTTTGACGACGACACCAATCAGGGGCACGTCACCAGCTGGGGCACGGACTATTCCAGCGACTACAACTGGCTGAACCAGTTTGTCGCTTACCACATCCTGCCGGAGCGTCTCACCTATAACAACATGGTGACATTTGCCAACGAATACGGATGTGATGCTTCCATGATGAAAGACCGCACTCCTTCCCAGTTCTACGTAAACGTATGGGAATACTGGGAGACCATGGCCATTCAACGCCGCTCCATCAAGATTACCGGTTGCCGTCACGATGGAACCATCCAACGTCGCATCAACCGTGTGTCGAAATACAACCAGAAAACCTACAAGGAGAACAGAGGCGAAATGACTGAAGACGACTACGGCATCCGCATTTCTGACTCGAACGAATCGTACGATAACAATGCGCTCAACGGCTACTACTACCCCATTGACGACATCCTCATTTGGAACAGCCGCGTACCCAACCGCGTACTGAACGAGCGTCTGAGATTTGACATCACCTCACTCTTCCCTGAAATGATCACGAACAACATCCGACAGAACCGTGTCAACTCTTGGTATTTCACAGAGGACTATCTGGCAGGCATTGTCGATATGACCTCAAGCACCGACTTTGAGTATCTGCCCAATACCTCCTACTCTACGGGTCTTGGTTCATGGATGGACTATCAGATTGACGAGTTCAACATCCGTGGTCAATACGACTTCACCATGAAGTTGCCACCTGTTCCATACACCGGCACCTACGAATTGCGCTATGGTGTCTGGGCAAACGACAACCGAGGCATGGCACAGATTTACATGGGCGAGAACTGGAAGAACCTTCCCGCCATCGGCATCCCGCTTGACCTCCGCTCAAGTTCCGGTACCAATCCTTCTTCCACGGGATGGGTGGCAGAGTCAAGCATTGCCCCGACAGGTACAGACTCCACCTCACTGTTCGAAAATCAGAAGACCATGCGTAACCTGGGATTCATGAAGGGTCCGAAGTATATTCAGGTAAACGGTGGTACGGGACGCGACAGCCAAAACAACCTGCGTAAAATCATCTACACGGGTCAGTTTGAGGCTGGAAAAACCTACTACATCCGCTTCAAGTCGGTACTGACAAGTACAAATACTGAGTTCTTCTTTGACTACATTGAATTGGTACCCAAGTCAGTATATTCAGGCGAGAACAACGAAGACATCTGGTAAAACCTATTAAACGAAATGAATCATTATGAAAATCAACAATAGAAAATGGGTTACGATGACCTTCATGGCGGGAGCTTTGGCAACTGTCATCACAGGTTGTAAAGACGACCACTTCGATTTAAATTCCGACGTGGCTGGCACCCAGACAATCTGGCAGAACATCAAAAACAACCCAGACTTGTCGCAATATGCCGACATTCTTCAGAGTGTGTATTATTCCATGACAGATGAAAAAACCTCCTCTGAGACATACGCCGATTTCCTGAACGGCGACCAGACACTCACCGTCTGGGCACCGCTGAACGGACAATTCGACTATGCCTACTACAAGGGACTTCTGGGCACAGGAATCCGTGACAGCATTTACAAGGTGGAGAAAGAGCTCATCCGCAACAACATGACACGCTTCTCCTACGTGCTGAACGGACAAGACTCTGTAAAACTGGAACTTTTCAACGATAAAGCCGCCTGGCTCAATTACAACCGGGCAACCCTTCAGGGTCGAAAGATTACGACACCTAACATTGCGGCAAGCAACGGTGTGCTGCACATCATCGAGACCCCTGTCACCTACCAACCCAACCTCTATGAGTACATGGCATCACGTCCAGACCTGGACTCCCTCAACAACTTCATCAAGGGATTCCAGAAACTGGAGTTCAACGAATATGCCTCTACACAGGGACCGACCATCAACGGAGAAGTCACGTGGGTGGATTCCATCACTTATGTCTCCAACAACTACACCAATCTCTACATGGATGCCTACCTGAATCGTGAAGACAGTAACTACGTGATGATTATGCCAACCAACACGGCCTGGGATGCCATTTTGGCAAAGACCAAGAAGTATTACACCTTCAAGCAGGAATACAACCAGACCATCCACACCCAGACCGAGTTGGGCAACGATACCACCTATGCAGCTAAAACGACCTTCACACAGGAGGAACTGGACTCCATCCAGAACCTTTACTCCAAGAACGCCATCTGTCAGGATCTGACGTTCAATGCCAACTGGCAGTACGAAGGTATTCCCATCACAAGCATTCAGGACATCCGAAATTTGGACACACGCAGAGATTCATTGCAGTCAACCGCGGGGACAAAGTTCAAGAAGGCAGGTTCCGTGGACGGGACAAGCAGAAACAACCCCGCTGTTGAGGTCGAGAGTTTCGCTGAGATGTTTGGCAATGAAGCCCCAGTGGAGACCAGCAACGGTTATGCCTATATCGTGAACGAATGGAAACTTCCTTCCGAGGTTTATGCCCCAGTGATTGACAAAGATGCCCGCCTGTCGCTCGAATACTCCGACAACAACTGTAACGCATCCGACCTCACGTGGACAATCGAGTACCCTTCGTTCATCGATCAAGATGAAGGTAGCACCATCCAGGTTGACTCCGTTTACAAGTACAACTACTTGCAGATGAGCGCAAAGACTTCGAACACACACCCTGGAGCCTATTTCAAGATTCCCAACGTGCTTTCTGCCACCTACGACATCTTTGTGGTCATCGGTTACAACCTCGCTGACAACAAGCCAAACAAGTTCCGTGCATGGTTGGCATACGACCGGGAAAACGACCGCATCGACATCGAGCGTAAAAACAGTACGGCGAAAAACAACGATGCCATCCTGAAGAATCCCAACGAGGACGCCGTGGATGTTGACGGCGTAACAAGCCTTTACAATGGAAACTTCTTTGTCAACAGAGACATTCGCCCCAGCATCAAAAACGGAAAGCTCAATGCCGAGCTGACCGACACCATTTGTCTGGCACGCGACTTCACATTCCCCATCTGCTATCATGGGCTGAAAGACGCTTACCCAACGCTTTTCCTGCAAAGTAGCTTCACTTCATCACAAAAGGATAAATATTCCCGTAACATTTGGGTCAACGCCATCATCCTGAAACCCAAAGACAATTGATTTTAGCAAACAGGAATCATCGTAAAGTCTTAAAGTGTTTGGTTTATTTTAATACATTGTTTTTAACATTATGATACGACATATTAATAACAACATTCTGCGCACAGGCATCGCACTCTGCATGTTCACGGCTTCTGCATCCCTCTTTGCGCAAGCAGAGGGACAAGAAACCCTGGAAGCACCCCAAAAGGCAAAAGTGGTCAAGCCTGAGCGTCAATATGAAATGAAGACCGTCAGCGGCTACGTCTATGATGCCGCAACAGGCAACCCGATTGACGGAGCAAACGTGAAGGCATACGGCCACAACCGCTTTTCTGTCATGACCGACGAGAAAGGTCAATACACGCTGAGAGTGCCCGTGTTCGTCAACTCGCTCTACATCACCGTACCCGAGTACAACGACTTGCAGATTTCGTTCGACGGTGAGCAGGTGCCCGACGCTGCACTCTACTCTACCCTCTTCAAGAACATCTATGCTCCTCAGACTTCCACCTCACAGGTGAGCAAGGCCATCATCAACAACACCAGTGCAGTCACTGTGGATGAGGAAATCGAAAAACAGCTGAACGGCGACATCCGTACCATTAACCGCACAGGTGTCAGGGGCCAAGGCGTGGCCATGTTCATGAACGGCCTGAACTCGCTCAACTCCATTGCACAGCCGCTCATCGTGCTCGACGGCATGTTCATCGACATGCAGCTCGACCGCACCAGCATCCACGACGGTTTCTACAACAACATCCTTGCCGGCATCGACCCCGAGGACATCGAGACCGTGGAAATCGTGAAGAACGGAACCGCCCTGTACGGCTCACGCGGTGCAAACGGCGTCATCCTTATCAACACAAAGCGTGGCCGCTCAATGGCAACACGCATCAACGTCAGCCTCAACGCCGGCTTCGAGTTGGCCCCTGGCTACACAAGCATGATGAACGCTTCGCAGTATCGCAACTACGCCAGCAGCCTGATTGGTACGACTGAATACGGCCAGCTGCACTCCACGGCAAGCTCGCGTATTACCTTCCTGAACAACGATCCAAACTACTACTGGTATCCACTCTATCACAACGAAACCGACTGGAGCGACGGCCTTTACCGCACCGCTGCCACCCAGAACTACAAAGTCAGCGTACAAGGTGGTGATGACGTCGCCATGTACAACCTCTCTCTGGGCTACACCAACTCGCAGTCAACAGCCAAGCAAAACGGTTTTGACCGTCTGAACATCCGATTCAACACCGACATCAAGCTGGTAAAGAACGTATCCACCCAGCTCGACCTCTCCTACAGCAAGCTCGGATACAACCTGCGCGACAACGGATGGGCTGAAAGCTATGCCTCCAGCACCGTCTCCTCGCCTAATGTGCTTGGTCTCATCCAGTCTCCCTTCCTTTCCAAATACGGCTACTACACGGGCGACGACGGAAAGCTTCACCTTTCCAGCGTATATGCGGGCAAATACATCGACGACGACAACTATCCCTTCGACTTTGCAAGCGCATACGGCACAAACGCCGCACTGGCCAACCCCTACTGGATTCTGGAAAACGGCGACGGCTCGAACAAAAACCGTCAGGAGGTTACACAGTTCAACCTGAACGTGAATCCCCAATGGGATATTAACAAGCACCTCTCCATCTCCAACCGATTTGCCTATCAGCTGAACCGCACCAACGAGAAATTCTATCTGCCCGAGGCCGGTATTCCTCAATACACCTACGAGGGCTATGGCGACGTGACCTCCGTGGTGAAGTCCCTTTTCTCCAAGGAGACCTCCGTCTATGAGAACTTCAAGATTAACTGGGGCAACAACTACGGCATCCACGACATTAACGTCTTCGGCGGTTTGCGCTACACCAGCAACACTTTCTCTGACAGCTACATGAGCGGTTACAACGCAGGCAACGACAAGATGCCGGACATGAAGAACTCGCTCGACTTCCGCAGCGTTCAGGGTAATCAGAACAAGTGGCGCAACCTGGCCTACTATCTGAACGCCAAGTGGGGAATCAAGAACACCTACTTCATTGAAGGCTCCTTCTCTGCCGAAACCTCCTCACGCTTTGGCCGTGAAACAGCCGAAGGTCTGAAAATGTTCGGCGTGAAATGGGGACTCTTCCCAAGCATTCAGGGCGCATGGGTCATCTCTAACGAGAAATGGATGCAAAAAGGCAAAGGCATCAACTACCTGCGCCTCACTGCCGGCTACGACATCTCGGGCAACGACAACATCGACTACGACCTTGCGCGTACCTACTTCAAGTCCTATACCTACCTGAAGAACGCCACGGCCCTGCAGCTTGCCAACATCGAGAATCAAGCTATCCAGTGGGAAACCACCCGCAAGTTCAACGTCGGACTGGACGGTTCCTTCGTCAACAACCGCATTCAGGCAGGTATTGAGTTCTACGTAAGCAACACCAGCAACCTGCTTACCCAGAAGAACCTCAGCTACCTCACAGGTCTTCGAACCTATTACGCCAACGACGGTTCGCTCCGCAACGTCGGTGCCACAGTCAAGGTGAATGCCATTATCCTCAATACAAAGAATGTTAAATGGCAGATTGGCGGAAGCATCGGACACTACAAAAACAAAATCACAGACCTTCCGACCGACGAATACACCACAAAGATTTACGGCGCAGAAGTGCTGACCAAGGTGGGAAGCCCCGCAGGTCTCTTCTACGGCTATCAGACAGCAGGCGTGTTTGCCAGCAAGGAAGAGGCAAGCCATGCCACGACTCAAAACGACGGCTATCTGAAATATCCTACTGGTGTGACCAACAATCCATATAAGAACTTCCAGGCAGGCGACGTACACTTCATCGACCAGAACAACGACGGCGTCATCGACGATGCAGACAAAATCGTCATTGGCGACCCGAACCCCGACATCTTCGGTGACATCTACACCAACCTGAAGATTGGCAGCCACTGGACGGTGGACATCAACTTCAAGTACTCGCTGGGCAACGACATCTATAACTACCAGCGCAGTCAGCTGGAAGGGGTGAACAACTTCTACAACCAGACGACAGCCGCAGTCAACCGCTGGTCATACGAGGGTCAGCGCACCGACATTCCACGCGCCGTTGCCACAACCTCCGAAGAGTGGGTGAACAACGAACGCTTCTCCGACCGTTGGATTGAGGATGGTTCTTACCTGAAACTCAAGAAAGTCCGCGTCAGCTACGAACTGCCCATCAACTCTGCGTGGATTCAAGGACTCACCATCTGGGCCGAAGGCAACAACCTCTTCACCCTGACCAAATATTTAGGAAAAGACCCCGAGGTTTCTTGTGGTAACAGCGTACTCTATCAAGGCATCGACGCCGGTCTCCTGCCAAGCGGACGCTCATTCAACCTGGGTGTAAAGATTAACCTCTAATCCTCTTAAAACCATCGATTACAATGAAAAAGCAAACATATAGCATTAAAGGGAAAATGAAAAACATAAGCGCCCTCCTCGTCGGAGTATTCACGCTTCAGTTTTCACTCCTCGCCCTGTCTTCCTGCAATGACATGATGACCGTGGATGCAGGCGACAAGACCTACGAGAATGCTCAGGACACCCTGTATTCCTATCTGGGCATCATGCGTGCCATGCAAGACATTGCCGAGCGTCAGGTCATTCTTGGCGAGATTCGTGGCGACCTTGTCAGTTCAACCGAGTACGCCACCGACACGCTCCACGCCATCTCCAACTTCGAGAACCCGCAAGACGGCTCCTGCTCCATGCTGAATGTGACAGACTACTACAACGTCATCAACAACTGTAACTTCTACATTTACAATTGCGACACCAATGCCGTCAAGTCGAACATCAAGTACATGATTCCAGAGTATGCCCAGGTAAAGGCCATCCGTGCGTGGGCCTACCTCCAGTTGGTCAAGAACTACCGCGAGGTACCCTACATCACCGAGCCAATCAGCAACCTCTCCGTCAGCACCAATTTCGACTTTGCAGGCAACATGGTCAACAAAGACAACCTGATTGACCGCCTCATCGCCGACGGACTCACCCAGATGGTTGACACACGCTATCCGCAGTACGGCAACACCAGCAACACCTGGGGAACCTGGAGCAACGGCTCGAAAGACATTTCCGCCCGTCTCTGCTTCATCCCTATCCGGGTTGTCCTCGGCGACCTCTACCTGCTTCGTGGCAATGGTGAGAACGACTACCGACAGGCTGCCCGCTACTACTACGAATACCTGAAACAGGAGACCATCCCACTCTACCTGCAAGGCTGCACCGCAACCAAGCTGAGAAACGGAGACATCAACGACACCCAATTGAACGCATGGGGCAACTGGGCAAACACCTACACCTACACGGCTACCAGCTCCGAAGTCATCAGCGTCATCCCCAGTTCTGCCAACGCCGGATTGGGTAAGATGCTCACCCGCGTGGCCGACATCTATGGCTACACACCGTCCTCCAGCCAGTCGTCCGACGCATCGGTCGATGATGAGGGTGAAAGCACCGGTGAGTACGAGGTCAGCGGTTCCATCAGCGTAACCCGCAACTACAAGCGTCAGTACTGCCCATCCGAGGCATACGTCGATGTCAACAACGCACAGACTTACATCACCTACAAGGAGAGCACCGTCAGCGGACAGGCCGAGATAAAGGACTCCATCCCCAGCCACGATGCACGCTACGGACGCTCCATCGAGGCCGACTTCAGCTACGAGGGCGAGCCCTATCCGCTCTGTTCAAAGGCAGCACGAGGCTATGAGTTCTACTACACCATTCCCATCTATCGCAAGTCGCTCGTATGGCTCCGCCTGGCCGAAGCCATCAACCGTGCGGGCTTCCCCGAGTTTGCCTTCGCCATCCTGAAGGACGGTCTGAACAAATACAACATCCCCGTGATGAAGACCTTCACCCTGGCTGAAAACATCACGACCAACGTCAACGGCTACGACTACTACACCAAGACGAATGCCGACCTGAACCTGACGGTCTATATCGACCCTGCCAACACCCGCAGCGTCTTCTACTATGACGGAAACGGTGATTTCGTTGAATACACCAGTTCCGTCAGCTCCAACAAATGGGTCTGGAACCAGAACATCAGCACCTACCGTGCCATGGACTACGCAACCAAGTCCCCACTCTACTACCTGACGGACACACTGCGCCTGACCCGCTTCAACCAGTTCCTCAACTTCAAGGACGACGTTTGGAACAGCACCTACGGCATCCATGCCAAGGGAGCAGGCATCATGGCACTCACCAAGGATAACAAGGCGGCCCAGTGGACTTCAACCAACGAGAGTCAGATTATCACCAACATCTATGGTCGGCTGGACGATGAATACTACGACTATGCCCGTCAGCTCAATCTCCACGGTGTCACTGCCGCATCGACCACGCTGGCCGACACCATCGATGCCGTAGAGAACATCATCGTTGACGAACTTGCACTGGAAACCGCATTCGAGGGTAACCGCTTCACCGACCTTGTCCGCATTGCCGAGCACAAAAACGCCAGTGGCAAGCCGGGCACCCAGTGGCTGGCCAACAAGATTGCCAACCGCGGCACCCGAAAGGCCACCAGCACCGCTCCCGCCGTCAACGGCTACGACGGTACCCTCTACGTCAAGCTCCTCAATCCTGCAACATGGTACTTTGCACTTCCGCAGTGAAAGTAATCAGATCGTTCCTATTACCAATTCATATTCAAGCGCATCCCACTCCCGGATGCGCTTTTTTTTGCTCGCCATAGGCACCCGACCGCAATGCGGTCACTGCTCCGCAACCGAGGATACAAGCGTAGGGTGGCTTCCCGACAAAATGAAGCTTAACTCTATTCATCAAAAGAGTACTGCGTGAAATCGAATAGAGTTCTGCGTCATCTCAAATAGAGTACTGCGTTGCAATCCATTGATTTCCATCTATTCCCATCCACTATTGGATCACCAGGACGATGAAGGCGGGCAGAGATAACGATTTAGGCACTTTAGGCACTCCGACGTAATAAAATGGTCAGGAAATGAGTGAATAATCTATAATAACGCACGTGAAAATGCGAAAAAAACAAACATTTCTGTACCTTTGTGTCACCTTTTGCGTCTCTGAACTGTTATATTTGCGAATCGGTTCAAGAAAACAAAAGTTTAACCCTATAATAAAACAAGAATTATGGATGTTTTTTTAAAGGAAATGATCGTTGAGATCTTTTTAATCGCTGGTGCTGTTGCACTCCCCGTTTTAATCGTATGGTTGAATAACCGCAAAAAAATCAACGAGGCGAACCAACGTACTCAAATCGTGTTGGCGGCCATCGAGAAGAATGCAGAGACAGACGTTGAGGATTTGCTCAAGAAGATGGCTCCGCAAAAGAACTTACTGAAGGAAAAACTGCTCACGAAACTGCTCTGGGGAGGAATCCTCTCGCTATTAGGTTTAGGTTGTATTGCCATCGGTCTCTTCCTCGACTTCAAAGGCGGATGTTCCACCAAGGACCTAGCCTTACAATACTGGTTGGGAGGTAGCATCTTGGCCATAGGCATCGCCTTCCTCGTCACCTACGCTGTTGGCAAGAAACTTTTAGCCAAGGAGATTGAAGCAGAAGAAAAGAAAATGACTACACAGGCGTAACCCGTGACACGCGAAGATTTCATAAAGCATGTGGAGCGCGAACAGGAAGCACTCAGAGGTTTCCTGCTCGCCCTCTGCTGTGGCAACAAGAGCAATGCAGATGACCTGGCACAGGACACGTTGGTGAAAGCATACCTCTCATCAGCGGGTTATCAGGACAAGGGACGCTTCCGCTCGTGGCTTTTCAAAATTGCACATAACACATTCCTCAACCACAAGGCGGGTATGCGCACTACGGAAAGCATCGACGAGGCACGAACGCTTGTCAGCAACGCTGCTGCCGACGCTCCTTTCGAGCATCAGGCTCTCTATCTCGCTCTTCGCACCCTTCCTCCCAAGGAACGTTCTGCCATCACGCTATTCTACCTTAGCGGATATAGTATCAAAGAAATTGCAACCATTACGGAAACCTCAGAAGATGCTGTCAAGAAGCAACTCTCACGGGGACGAGACAAATTAAAAGAAAGGCTACAATTATGACAAAAGATAAAGCCCTTGAGGAACTCTTCCTCGCACAGACGCCTCATTTCGACGACAATGCCGACTTCATGGCCAAACTCACCAAGCGCCTGGATGCTGTGGAATATATCAAGCAGCATCAGGAAGCAACCATCCGTCGTTATAAGATAGCGATGGTCGCTGCGTTTGTCGCGGGAATCATAAGCGCTACTGTCGCTATGGTGTTTGTTCTTTCCATGCCTATTGACACCCCCCTGTTCACCGTTGGCACACAGACAGGTTTCCTTTTCTGGCTTGCCGAGAACTCCCGTTCTTTCGCTACCCTCGCCCTGCTGATGACCTTTGGCCTGATAAGCATCATCACCAACGTCCAGGACATCATGTTGATGAGGGGAAGACAGATTACGACATAAAGAAGTGTTGACTTTTTGAATCAGTTCCGCGCCGTTTTATGCCTTGTGGTTAAGAATATTTAACTGCCTTAGACCAACTTTGAACAAGACAACATCGTTATAAATAAAAAATTCAACTTTCGCAAGTTGAATGGAAGGGAAGTTAAAAGGGAGTTAAAGGGAAGTACTGCGCCAATAGTATTCCCATCAGCATCCCATACGTCCTTTTAACTTCCAAGCGGAGCGATAACTTCTTTTTAACTTCCCTTTAA
>CAJONZ010000114.1 GCA_905236065.1 uncultured Bacteroidaceae bacterium
GCAGGTTGGCGAGAGCCAGTTCTACCTTGATGAGTTCAAGGCTGTCGGTGAGGTTGGCGAGGACGGCGTACTGAAGATTCAGTTCAATGTCGCTGCCGACAACAACATCAGCTGGCTGTCGTTCAAGAACGTCATGTTCGCTGAGTACGTGGCTCCTGCAGCAACCGTAGAACTCTCGAATGTGACACTTGCTGCCAACACACAGTTTGATGAGGATGGCACTCTCCAAGTGTTCTCAAACTTCGAGGCTGCACTTACTGGTTCATACGTGGAAGATGCAAACACGCTGATGACAACCGTATTCTTCTCAGTATTCAAGGGTGAGGAGTTGGTTACCAATACAGGCACAATGACTACATTTGTAGATGCTGAGGGTCTGGTAGAGGGTGCCAACACCATGTATGCTTACATCGAAGGTCTGGAGTATGGAACAGAATACACCATGCAGGTTGACAGCATCGAGGTGGTTGACTGGATGTCAGAGGAGTGGACGAAGTTCTTCACAAAGGAGGATCTTCCTTCCCATACCTTCACGATCGAGGCAGCTGAACCTCTTGCATCTGTAACTTATGAAGGTGTCATCAATCAGACACTTGACCCAATGGGTATCACCGCAGGCCCAGATGCTCAGACTATTACAGTTACAGAGCTTCCGAGCAAGGAGGGTGATGAGAACACATACGTAAGCATTACATTCTCTGGCTTCACGACAGCAGGTCCTATTCCAGCTATGCAGCGTGAGCTCCCAGCATTCACGGTTGACTCCGTAATCGTTACCCGGACTGAGGACGGTATCGCCTACTCACGTGAGGACTTCAAGCTTGCATTTGAAGCCAGTGAACCCGTAGATGGCGGTATGTCTCAGGCAGCTATAACCTACGATGCTTCTTTCTCTGGTACACAGGAGAATGAGTCTGCAATTCCAACACTGACACTTGTTCTGAAGTCTCAGACCACGCTGAATGTTGTATTCAGTGCCGCAGAGGAGCCTACAGAGATGGATATTACCCTGGATGTTGAGCGTATGACAGGACTTGGCTACACAGCTACGACAGTGGATGTTGACCTCACTGAGGCTAAGGAATTCCTCGGTGTTGAGACTGCTGAGTACAACATGCTTCGCATTGTGAACCCAGACGAATCAGAAATCAGTGACTATGCTCCGTACGACGGTTGGTTCAACGCTGACGGCGTGGCTGAGACTTGGGGTAGCAACACGAAAGTTTGTGCTAAGTTCTTCCAGGTTATTCCTGATGGAAAGTTCGAGATTTGTGACATGAACGGTGCTGACGAGGTAGGTAAGACCTATACCGTGAAGTGGGTACTTGTTGCCAACGACAAGAAGGTTGTCTATAACATCAACGTGACCTTCGTTGAACCTGAACAGCCAGAAATTGCAATTTCTGACGTAACCGTTAAGACCTCTGTTGAGTATGAAAGCACGGAAGAGAGCTATGTGGAGAAGAAAGCATCTATCTCTGACGAGGATGTTCAGACTATCCTCACCGAGCTTGGCCTCACTTCATTAGATGAAGCAACGGTTTATGGCTACAACCCAACGAATGGAGAGTTGCTCTCTTCATACGCTGGTTTCGATGGTTGGCGTGATGCCAACGGCGATTTCTGCTACTGGTCTGGTAACGCTACCGTTCCTGCTTGTGTGAAGTATTCCGATGGTCAGAACTACTTCTGCTACAACATCAACGGTGTTGAAGCTCAGACCATCAAGGTTTACTGGGCTATCGCCAACGCCGAGAAGGCTGTACTCGTTGAAATCGAATTCATCTACAATGAGGGCATAGCTGACGGCATCTCTACAGTGGATGCTTCCGCTGAAAAGGCTGACGGCAAGTACCTCGTGAAGGGTCAGATTGTCATCGTGAAGGATGGCAAGACCTACAACGCAACGGGTGTACAGATTAAATAATCGGACTACACATATTATAATTAAGAGGGTGCAAGGCGCAAGAGCCTTGCACCTTCTTTTATGCCTTTTTTGGTTGTTTCCTTTTTTCTTATTTCCTTTTTTCTTACCTTTGTGGCGGAATTCCGAAAAACATTCATAATTATGAAGAAATTAGCCTCAATGTTGGTGGCTTTGGCCTTGCTTTCGGTTCAAAGCGTCCAGGCGGCAGAGGGCGACACGGTGAAAGTTGCCTTCAACGGTACTGCTGCCACTGTTACCATTCCGACGACGGCCAGTGTGAGATCTACGGTGAACGGTGCGAATGTGACGCTGGTGTCCAGTACGACCACGGAAGAATATGTCTATGATGTGTCGGGAACGACATCGAACGGCTCGCTTATCATCTCTGGCCAATATAAGCTGACGCTGCGTCTGAACGGTGTGAGCATCACAAGTCAAAAGGGAGCCGCCATCGATGTGGAGTGCGGTAAGCGCATTGCCGTTGAGTTGGTCAGTGGAACGACGAACACGCTGGTGGATGTGGCGAACGGTTCGCAGAAGGCTGCCTTCTACACAACCGGGCATTCTGAGTTTTCGGGTGCGGGCACCTTGAATGTGACAGGCAACACGAAACATGCCATTGGAGCTAAGGAATATTTGGAAATCAAGAGTTCCACGGGTACCATCAATGTGCTTTCCGCCGTGAGCGACGGCATTCATTGTGGCAAAGGCAAGGTGAACAATGAGAACAACTACTTTCTGATGAAAGGCGGTGTGGTGAACATGACGAACGTGGGCGGCGACTGTGTGGATTCGGATGATTACGGTACCATCCTCGTGAAGGGTGGCTCGCTGAACCTGAATGTCAGTGCGACGGACGTGGTGGGCCTGAAGGCCGACAGTACGCTGACGATTGAAGGCGGCATGGTACACATCAATGTGACAGGCCAGGAAAGCACTGGCATCCGTAGTTGCTATGCTTGCTACTTCAATGGTGGCAACGTGAACATCGACGTATTGGGCGACGGTGCAAAGGGTATCAAGGGCAAACAGCAGACGGCGAAGACCGTGAACAATGGCGGCTCGGTGTATTTCAACGGTACAGAGGTAGATATCCTTGTCAGTGGCAATACGATTTTTGCAGAGGATGACACGACGAAGTGCATGGGCATCAGTGTAGATGCAGACATGACGCACAAGGCTGGCGCTGTCAGTGTGCTGGCTTTCGGCAGCGAGGCATATACTTATCATGTAAAGGGAACAGAGACGGTGGCCGACGGTTTCCGTGCCAGTGCCATGCCCTGGCTGTTCAGCCCGTATGACTATCAGTATGACATGACAGCCTACGTTTCGTTGACAGTCAATGGCGTGGCAGCCGACTACAGCCGCTATGCCGTGGGTGCCTTCGTGGGTGATGAGTGCCGTGGCGTAGCTACGTTTACGACGCAGAGTGGCTACACGTGGGGGGAACTGCGCATCCGCAGCAATGCCGCCACGGGTGAGACGGTCTCATTCAAGGCATACGATATTACAACTGGCACGGCTACCGATTGCGGCGAGACATTGGCTTTCACGAGCCTCGGTGTGGCAGGCTTGCCAAGCAGTCCGTTTGCGCTGAGTACGACGGCGGCCTCACAGATGGCGGGCGACATGGATGGTGACGGAAAGATTACCATTGCGGACGTGAAAGCGCTGACGGAATACTATCTGTCGGGAGGCAGCTACAAGACTGTGTGTGACGTGAACGGTGACGGTGTACTGACTGTAGCTGACATTACGGCACTGATAGAAAAGTTATAATAACCGTGGATAAATTTGCACCGCTTGCAACCACGAAAAAAATGCTAAAACTTATGGGATATTTATTTACTTCTGAATCGGTCAGCGAAGGCCATCCTGACAAGGTTGCTGACCAGATTAGCGATGCAGTGCTTGATGAACTGCTCGCATACGATGCCTATTCAAAGGTGGCATGTGAAACGCTCTGCACAACCGGTCAGGTGGTTGTGGCTGGAGAAGTGAAGTCGAAAACATACGTTGATTTGCAGGATGTTGCACGTCGCACCATCACCCGCATTGGTTATACGAAATCGTCGTATAAGTTCGATGCCGAGTCGTGTGGTGTGCTGAATGCCATCCATGAGCAGTCGGCAGACATCAACCGTGGCGTCGAACGCGAGGAACCGATGGAACAAGGTGCCGGCGACCAGGGAATGATGTTTGGCTATGCAACGAACGAGACGGAGAATTTCATGCCGCTCTCGCTCGACCTTTCCCATCGTATTCTTCAGGTGTTGGCAGACATCCGTCGGGAAGGAAAACAAATGACATACGTACGTCCCGATGGGAAGGTGCGTACCTATTTGCGCCCCGATGCAAAAAGTCAGGTAACGGTGGAATATGGCGAGGACGGACAGCCGCAACGCATTGACACCATCGTGGTCAGTACGCAGCACGACGAGTTTGTGATGCCAGAACCGCTGCCAGGCAAGACGTGGAAGGAAATGACTGCCGAGGAGCAGAAGACGGCCCAGCTGACTGCGGATGAGCAGATGCTGGCACGAATACGAGAGGATGTGGTGAAGGTGCTGATTCCCCGTGTCGTTGCTTCCTATCAGAACGAGGACATCCGGGCATTGTTCAATGCCGACATTAAATACCATGTGAATCCGACGGGCAAATTCGTCATTGGTGGACCGCATGGCGATACCGGCCTGACGGGTCGTAAGATTATTGTAGATACCTACGGAGGAAAAGGTGCTCACGGCGGTGGTGCCTTCTCAGGGAAAGACCCCTCAAAGGTTGACCGTTCAGCGGCATACGCAGCCCGTCATATCGCCAAGAACATGGTGGCAGCGGGCGTCAGCGACGAAATGTTGGTACAAGTGAGCTATGCCATCGGCGTAGCCGAGCCCGTAAGCATCTATGTCAACACATACGGTCGTAGCCATGTTGCGCTTTCCGACGGCGAGATTGCCAAGAAGGTGAAAGAACTTTTCGACCTGCGTCCCAAAGCCATTGAACTGCGCCTGAAGCTGCGGGCTCCGATTTACGAGGAAACGGCAGCTTACGGACACATGGGCCGTGCGCCTCAGGTGGTCGTGAAGCATTTTGAGAACCGCTATGAGGGCCCGAAGGATGTAGAGGTGGAGCTCTTCACCTGGGAGAAACTCGATGCGGTCGATGAGATAAAGAAAGCCTTTAATCTGTAAAGCAAGAAGATGTCCACGCTTCATTATGATAGTATTCTCACTGCGGTTGATAGCAATGTTGTCAACCGCAGTGTGTTCTATGCTGCGGGTGAGCATCTGCCGGAGCGAGGAGTGCGCATGGCGGAGCGTGGATATACGCTGATGGACGACACAAGAATCTTGCTACTTGTGATGGTCCTTTTGTTGATGGTGGCGTTTGCCACGTATTTCTCCCGCTCCAGCATGTATCATCAGGCTCGGGTGTTCTTCTCGACCAAACGCCATTTCTCGACGATTGACTCCATGCACAGAAAGCTTTGGGCTTTCAACTTCTTCCTCTTACTGTGTGTTTCGGCTATCTCTGTGTCGTTGGTGTGGTTCGACTGGCTGGCTGAACGCTATCAGTTTTCGACGACGATGGGCATCCCCTATTGGCTCTTGTTCCTCGCATTTATTATATTTATGCTTTACGTCTATCTGCGGGCATGGCTGTACGCCGTAGTGAACTGGACGTTCTTCGACCGTGAATCTTCCTCGAACTGGCAGGCCAGTTATTTCTTGTTGACCTCGATGATGGCCTACCTAATTTTTCCTGTTTCCTTGCTTGGACTTTTAGCCACCATCAGCCGTGAATTTGTCATTTGGGGGTATGTTTTTGCTGTTGTTTTGTATGAGTTATTGCTCATATTCAAGCTATTTGTCAACTTTCGGGCGAAAAAGTATGCGTGTTTTCTGTTTTTTTTGTACTTTTGCAGCGTAGAATTGGTACCCGCATTTATCTTATGGCATGTTTTGCGGGGTTTCACTGACATTTTCATCGAAGCAAACGTATTGTACTGATGGCAAAGATACTGATATCCCAACCACGCCCACAGACAGAAAAGTCTCCATATTTTGATGTTGCAGAAAAATACAATCTTGATCTTGTCTTCCGACCCTTCATCAAGATTGAGCCGATGACCCCGAAGGAATTTAGGGCACAGAAAATTCCCGTGGCTGGGCATACAGCCGTTGTTTTCACATCGCGTCATGCCATTGACCACTTCTTCAATCTCTGCAAGGAAATGCGGGTAAACATTCCTACCGACATGAAGTATTTCAGCGTGTCGGAGCAGGTTTCGCTTTACGTGCAGAAATATGTGCAATACCGCAAACGCAAGAACTTTTTCTCGGAAACTGGTAAGTTGGCCGACCTCATGCCGTTTATCCAGAAGCACAACAAGGATAAATACTTCGCTCCGCTTTCTTCCGTTCACAACGACGATGTCTTCAATCTGTTGGAGGAGGCTGGCGTGGAGCACGACGAGGCTGCCATGTATTACACCGTGACGAACGACTTCCAGCCAGGCGAGAAACTGGATTACGACATGCTGATTTTCTTTTCTCCCGAAGGTATTCATTCATTGGTGAAGAACTTCCCCGACTTTGAGCAGGGAAAGGTCTGCATTGCCTGTCTGGGTTCCAAGACCGTGCAGGAGGCCAAGAAGGCGGGTCTGCGTGTGGATTTGACGACCACGCCAGACCTTCGCAGTGTTCCTGCCATGATAGAGGAGTTTGCCAAATCGTTGTAATCTGCGGCAGGAAGCGCTTTCCTGCAATTCTTTTTCTCCATTTGTCCTATGAAGCCGTTTGGTTTAACCAAGGATGAGCGGCTGAACAGCCAGCTGATTATCGACCGTCTTTTCGCTGCCGGGAACAATTCGATGGCGGCTTTTCCCCTGCGTGTCGTCTGGATGGTGAGTGAACGTCAGCCGGAAGACACCCTGCCACCGGCTCGCATGATGGTCTCTGTGCCCAAAAAGCGCTTCCGCCATGCCGTTGACCGCAACCGCATGAAGCGGCAGGTCAGGGAGGCGTTCCGGCTGAACAAACATCTGCTTTGGGATGCCTTGGGTTCCGACAAACGGGTGGATGTAGCCTTCATCAGCATCACGGACCAACTGATGGACAGTCGGGTGGTTCACAAAGCGGTTGTCAAGGCACTCCTCCGCATTTCCGAACGTTTATAACCTTCTTTCGAAAGATGGTAGCATCTGGCAATCAAACAGCGCAAAAACGGCGGTTAGGGATTTTCGGCTTGCTCAGTCGGGGCATTTCCTTGCTGCTGTTGCTTCCCATCTATTTCTATCGTACATGCATTTCGCCCCTCACTCCGGCCTCCTGTCGCTATACGCCGACGTGCAGTGCATATGCCATCGAAGCGATTAAGCGTCACGGCCCCTTTTGTGGGCTCTATCTGGCGGTGAAGCGCATACTCCGTTGCCATCCTTGGGGAGGCTACGGCTACGATCCCGTACCGGAAAAGTTCCATTGGTAACTTCAACCTCACGTTGACTATGTTCGATTTCCACACCCACACCCTTCCTCAGCATCCCGGTACGGAGTTTATGCTCAACGTATCTCCCGGACAGGTGCCCGCTGACGTGGTAGCCTGTTCGGTGGGGCTGCATCCTTGGGAGGTCACTGCATCTTGGCAGGTGCAGTTGAACCTTCTGCGTACCGATGCCGTCCTGCCCAATGTCTGGGCCATTGGGGAGTGTGGACTCGATGCGTTGCGGGGTGAGGAGATGCCCTTGCAGATAGAAGCCTTCCGGGCGCAGGTTCAGCTTGCCGACGAGGTGGGCAAGCCCGTGATTGTTCATTGTGTGCGGGCTTTTGAGGTCTTGCTTCGTCTTCACAAAGAGCTGCAACCACGGCAGCCGTGGATTGTGCATGGCTTCCGTGGAAAACCAGCCCTTGCCCAACAAATCATGGCCAAAGGGATGTTGCTCTCCTTTGGCCATGTCTTTCAAACGGAAACCTTAAAGATGGTGGTTACTTCCGGAATCCCTTTTTATCTGGAAACGGACTGTGCTGCGGTTTCGATTCACGAGATCTATCGCCTCGCTGAAAGCGCTCTTGGCGGTCAAAGCCTCGTTCCTCGCGGTTCCGTGGACGGTCTTCCTTTCTCCGGTCCTCTCGCGGAGCATATACTCGTCGGTCGCCCCACTTGCCAATGTGACGATTGATGATTTCAGCTTCTTCCTCGTCCATGGCCTCATACATTTTCCGGCGCAGCTCGTAACTGGTCAGTTGCGGACGCTCCCTTTCCTGTCGGTGTTCGTTCTGCCAAGGCTTTTCTTTTTCTTGCCGACGGTCATTCTGCCAGGACTTTTCCTTCTCCTGTCGCTGCTGGCTACGGTCGATTTGCCACGACTTTCTTTCGTCCTTATAAGGCTTTGACTTGAAGTAGTGGTCTTCGTTGTCGGTTGCCCGCTCACTCTTCCATTCACCGTCCTCGTTCTTCTTGTGCGGCTTGAATTTCGCATTGCGTTTGCGGTCTTCTTCCGACTTGATATCGACTCCCTCACGGCGACGTTCCTTCAGTTTTCCGTCAAAAATCTGATACTTGCGGAACTCACACTCAATGCTGCCGTTGTATAGGGCATAGCGCGTAGATGGACGCATACCGATACTTGCGAAATACTCCTCGTTGTTGCTGATAATCCAGGCATCGCCTCCCACGAATGCATGTTTCAGACGCTCACCAATGATGCCATACAAATCGAGGATGTTGATATTACCCCCAGCTCCGATGCGCTCGCCGTAGGGTGGGTTAGTAATGATGATAGACTTCTCGACGGGCTGTTCAAAGTTGGCGAAGTCGCCTTGCTGCACCTCCACGATGTTGCTGACGCCTGCCGACTTCACGTTGTCCTGTGCTATCTGTACCACCTGCCGGTTGATGTCGTAGCCGTAAATCTTGTAGTTGAACTCCCGCTCCTCACTGTCATCGTTGTAGATGCGGTCGAACAAATCCTCGTCAAAGTCTTTCCATTTCTCAAAAGCATATTCCTTGCGGAACACACCCGGATAGATGTTCTGTGCAATTAGGGCCGCTTCAATCAGGATGGTTCCCGAACCGCAGAAAGGGTCAATCAGGTCGCACTGGGCATCCCAACCCGACAGCAAGATGAGTCCTGCCGCCAGCACCTCGTTGATGGGGGCTTCCGTGTTCCTCACCTTGTAGCCACGCAAGTGGAGCGACTCGCCACTGGAGTCCAGCGAGATGGTTACCTCCTCCTCCGCAATGTGTACGTTGATGCGCAGGTCGGGGTTGGTGATTCCCACGTTGGGCCGCTCGCCTGTCTTGTCCCGCCAATAGTCGGCAATGGCATCCTTCACCCGGTAGGCAACGAACTTGGAGTGGCGGAAGTTGTCTGAGAATACCACCGTATCAACCAGAAACGTGCTATCCACATTCATGTACTGTTCCCAGTCCATCTTTCTGACCACTTCATACACCTCGTCCGCATCCTGCGCCTTGAAGGTCTTGATGGGTTTCAGTATTTTTACCGCCGTGCGCAGACAGAAGTTTGCCCGGTAAAGCATTTCCTGATTACCCGTGAAGCTCACCATGCGGCGACCTATCTCCACGTTGTTTGCGCCCAGGGCGATAATCTCTTTAGCAAGCACTTCTTCCAGTCCTTGGAAAGTCTTTGCTATGATTTGAAATTCGTTCATAATAATATTCTATTGACCTCCTTCCCTTTCTTCGTAGGGAGGAGGCTCTTTTTTTACTTTTTCTGTGTGATGTTGGCACCAGCCGGCACGTCCTGAGTGACCCAGATGTTTCCACCGATGACGGCACCCTTGCCAATCGTGATGCGTCCCAAGATGGAGGCATTGCTATACACAATCACGTCGTCTTCCAGAATCGGGTGGCGCGGAATGCCCTTGATGGGATTTCCGTTGGCATCCAGCGGGAAGCTCTTGGCACCCAGCGTCACGCCCTGGTAGAGCTTCACATTCTTGCCGATGATGCAGGTCTCGCCAATGACAACACCCGTGCCGTGGTCAATCGTAAAATACTCACCGATGGTGGCACCGGGATGGATGTCGATGCCCGTCTCCGAGTGTGCCATCTCTGTCAGCATTCGTGGAATCAGTGGCACGTCCAGCAGCCACAATTCGTGAGCCATGCGATAGATGGTCAGCTCCTTGATAATCGGGTAGCACGAGATAATCTCCCCATAGGTCTTGGCCGCCGGGTCGCCGTTGAAGGCCGCCACCACGTCCGTGGCCAGCACACGCCTGATTTCCGGCAGCTTGGCAATGAACTTCTCCGCCCGGTCGGTTGCCATGCGGTGCAGTTCCGTATAGATGGTCTGTTGGTTATAGGCTGCGTATGCCGCCACGTTGCAGTAGTCCGCAAACGCCAGTCCTGCCTGAATCTGCTCCACGAGCAGGGCAAACAGGTGCTCCACGTTCACGCCGATGTGATACTTCAGCGTGTCCTTATTGATGGTTGATTTACCGAAAAAGCCAGGAAAAATGATTGAGCGGAGCAGCTCCACGATGCCCCTCAGCGCTTCCGCCGACGGCATGGGCGCACCCTCATGATGCTCATGGCACAAATCTTTGTACGAGGCTGGTTGCGACAATTCGTCAACCACCCCGTCCATGGTTCTCGTCAAATGTTTTACAGTGTTCACGTTGGTACGGTTTAGTTTTCCCTCAAGCGGATTGTGCGGTAGCATTCGCGGCACAGCGGTTCGTACTCTTGCTTCTCGCCCAGCATCACCTGGTTGTGGTTGCCAATGATGGTGCGGTGGCTCACGTAGGCCAGTGCGCCACACTTCACACAGATGGCATGTACCTTGTTCACCTCGTCGGCAATGGCACAGAGGGCGGGCATCGGGCCAAACGGTGCGCCCGTATAGTCCAGGTCCAGTCCAGCCACAATCACGCGGATGCCACGGTTGGCCAGGTCGTTGCACACGTCCACGATGTTATCGTCGAAAAATTGGGCCTCGTCGATGCCCACCACGTCGCAGTTGCTCGAAAGCAGCACAATGCTCGCCGAGTTTTCCACGGGTGTGGAGGGGATGGACACACCCTCATGGGTCACCACGTTGATTTCATCGTAGCGCGTGTCGATGGCAGGTTTGAAGATTTCCACACGCTGGTGGGCAAATTGGGCTCGTTTCATGCGGCGGATGAGTTCCTCCGTCTTTCCTGAGAACATGCTTCCGCAGATGACTTCCACTCGTCCACGGCGCATCATCTCGCCATTCTTTGATGCTATCTTGACCATGTTGTTTCTGTTTTCAGGTTGCAAAGGTAAGGAATATTTACCATTTACCCCCTACCATTTCCCATTTTTTCACTTAATTGTATGTTTTTACGTTGGGAACACAGATTTTTCCCTTTTCCCCTTCCCCCTTTCATTGAATAGCACTACCTTTGCAGCAAAATTCAAGAACCAATCATTCTAACATGAAACTACTTTTGCTTGGCAGTGGCGGCAGAGAGCACGCCTTGGCTTGGAAGATTGCACAAAGCCAGAAGATTGAGAAACTGTTTATTGCCCCTGGAAATGCAGGGACGGCTACCGTCGGAGAGAACGTACCCTTGAAGGCCGACGACTTTGAGGGCATTCGTACATTTGTGTTGGCCAACGCCATCGACATGGTGGTCGTAGGCCCCGAGGATCCCTTGGTAAAAGGCATCTACGACTACTTCCGGCAAGACTCCGCCCTTGCCGCCATTCCCGTCATCGGTCCCAGCAAGGCCGGTGCCGTGCTGGAGGGCAGCAAGGACTTTGCCAAGGGCTTCATGCAACGCCACGGCATTCCCACCGCCGCCTATCGTTCCTTCAACGGAACCAACATCGAGGAGGGCCTCCGCTTCCTGGAGACCCTGCAACCGCCTTACGTGCTCAAGGCCGACGGCCTCTGTGCGGGCAAGGGCGTCCTGATTGTCCCCACACTCGACGAGGCCAAGCGCGAATTCCGGGGTATGCTCGACGGCATGTTCGGCCAGGCCAGCGCCACCGTCGTCGTCGAAGAATTCCTCAGCGGCATCGAGTGTTCCGTCTTCGTGCTGACCGACGGCGAGCACTATAAGATTCTGCCCGAAGCCAAGGACTACAAGCGCATTGGCGAGGGCGACACCGGGCTCAACACCGGCGGCATGGGCTCCGTCTCTCCCGTTCCCTTTGCCGACGCGGCATGGATGCAGAAAGTGGAGGAACGCATCGTGCGTCCCACCATTGCCGGCCTCAAGGCCGAGGGCATCACCTACAAGGGCTTCATCTTCCTCGGCCTCATCAAGGTTGACCGCGACTATGCCTACGCCAAGTCAGGCGACCCCGTCGTGATTGAATATAATGTACGCATGGGCGACCCCGAAACCGAGAGCGTCATGCTGCGCATCCAGTCCGACCTCGTCGATTTGCTCGAAGGCGTGGCTCAGGGCAACCTGCACGAGCGCACACTCGTGGCCGACCCCCGCAACGTGGTCTGCGTGATGATGGTCAGCGGCGGCTATCCCGAAAAATACGACAAGGGTTACGAGATTACGGGCATTGACACCGTCAACAATGGTCAGACAGCCGACGGCCAGCCGCTTCCGCCCGGATGCAGCCGCGACGAGAGCGTCGTCTTCCATGCCGGCACAGCCATGAACGACGGCAAGGTCGTCACAGCCGGAGGCCGTGTGATTGCCGTCTCCTCCTATGGCGACAGCAAGGACGCAGCACTGGCCAAGTCCTTCACCGAGGCCGCAAAGATACAGTTTGAAAAGAAATATTTCCGTCGTGACATCGGTGCCGATTTGTAACGAACATATCACTCGCCCGACAGGGCAAGTGCGGCCTCCCTTGCAACGGTGCAAGGGAGGCCGCAGTGTTTTTTGGGGTCACCTGTATAAGCGCGTGGATTAACCGAAAATCTTGACCAGTCTGAAGATGAAGAATTTCTTGTCAATAACACCTCTTAGC
>CAJONZ010000115.1 GCA_905236065.1 uncultured Bacteroidaceae bacterium
ATTGTACCACCAGGACGCTGAAAGCGTCTCCGCTCCGTAACCGTAGGTCGGAACGACCTGCGGATGGGATGCAAGGAGGAACGCACCCTGGAGGGGTGCCCCATCAATGGCACTGGGCGACCCTCTTAGGGTCGATGTCGCTCTATCACCTGATAACCGGGGGTGCTCGCTGCGCTCGTACCCTCGGTTACGGAGCGGTGACCGCGCTGCGGTCTTGCTGGTGGTATGATTGCATGAACCACTCGATTCAGAGGTAGGGTGAACAGATTGCAATTTCACGCAGAACTCTTTTCGTTTGTAGAGTTCTGCGTGAAATCGAATAGAGTACTGCGTTATCTCCGATAGAGTACTGCGTCATTTTTGCATCGAAAACAAAGGGGCGAATAGGGCTTGTTTCATCAGCCACTTGCGGCGAGGTCGCAAATAAAAGGACGTTTTATTGTGTGCCTGTTTGTTTTTCACTACCTTTGCAAAAAAATCAGAGAAACAATGGCAAAGGAATTTATCGTAATCAGCAGACAGGATGCGGTGGCTCGCACGGGTGCGCCGTATGTGAATTTGAAGTGTGCCAACCTGGAAGGGGTGGAGAATATTTGTGTGTGGGACACGCCCAAGACAGGCGGACCGAAGGTGGGCCAGTTGGTCACCTTCATCAGCATCCGTGACAATCAGGGAAAGAAGTCGGCTGGCCAGTTGGACACCATCGTAGGCAAATTCCCGACGGAGGACCACCCGCTCTATAAACTGATTCCCAGACCTATCAAGCGTAAACAGTGGGATGATACGTTTGAGAAACTGCTCTCGTACTGCACGGACGAGAAACTGGCCGATATCATCCGCAAACAGGCCGCACAACTGTTTGAGCCCTACAGCAAATACCCGGCTGCGACGAACGTGCACCATGCCTTCCCCGGTGGCCTGCTGAACCACACGTGGCAGATGCTGCACATGTTGGAGGGGCTTTATCCTTGCTATCCGTATCCGAAGGACATCAAGGTGGAGCGCGTCATTCTGGCCATCCTGTTCCACGACTGGGGAAAGCTCTGCGAATACAACACAGAGGGCGAGAACCAAGAAAACCGTTTCCTACTGGGGCACATCTACATGTCGGCCAACTACCTGAACGGCATCCTACGGGAAGAGGGCATCGAGAAACGCGAAATCAACTTCATCGTCCACTGTGTGCTGGCCCACCACGGCGAGCTGGAGTATGGTTCCCCCGTCCTGCCCTGCATCCCCGAGGCGTCGTTAGTGAACTATCTCGACAATATTTCGGCCAAGGCCGATGTCTATCAGACCACGGGCAACATGGAGAAGTCGTTTGCCTTGGGAACGAATGTGATAAAATGATGTCTTAATATGGACGAGGAAGTCAGGGATTGAGGGGCTGCAAATACGCCTGTATCATTCGGACGATTTCCTCAATCGTCAGGCTGCCTTGCAGGTAATGGTCGATGCTGTCGGTGATTTCCTGCAAGCTGACGGACGTGTCCTCTGTACCCAATGATTTCAGTCTGAAGAGTTTTGCGCCATGGCTGGGCACCTTGCTGTAAAGCGTTCGCTTGGCCGTGCCGACCGCTTGCTGTTGCCAGATGTCGAAGACGCTGACCCGCTCGTTGGCCTTGTAGCCCAGTTGGGTGAGGTCGATGGCGTAGCCGCTTTCCTTTTCCGTATAGAAGATGAACTCCATGGTCGTACCCGTGGAGGATTTGTTGTCGGTGTCGCATGAGGAGTCATAGCCGCAGAGTGCCTTGAGGCGGGTGTAATTGTGGCCTTCGGGCAGGGTGTAGATGAGCGTACACTCCGCATTGAGCCCCAGACCATTGCTATACGATTTTCCTTCGACGCGCAGGGTGCCGCCCTCCACGTTCTTGTTGATGCCGACGTTGCCCCACTGGCTGGTGTAGGAGGTGTATCTCAGCGAGGTGAGCGGGGTCTCGTTGCCCTCGGTGTCTATCAGCACGGGGTTGATGAGGTTGGCGCGGTCGTAGCTGAAGCCATCGCCGTAGTTGCTCACGACAATCCGCAGGGTGGTGGCGTCGGTGATGTCGGCCTCAATCTCCTTGCTCTTGGTGCCCGTGCGGGAAATGAGTCCGGTGCGGGCCACGGAGGTGTCGTAGGCACTGGTGAGCGGGTTCTGGTCGAACACCATGAAGACGATGGAGGTGGTGGAACCCGCCTGTCCGATGCCGCTGTCGTCCGCAGCGGCCAGGGCCTTGAACCGCACCACGTCCAGGTCGTCGGGCAGGGTGAAGAGCATCATGGCGTTGGCATCTGCCGAGAAGCCCCGGTCGTAGGTCGTGCCCAGCACTTTCATCTTGCCGCCCGTACTGACGTTCTTGTTCTCGTAGATGCGGTTGAAGTAGGAATCAGTGTATTTGGAGGTGAGATATTGGCCCGTCAGCGCCACTTCGGTGCCGTCGCGCAGGATGAGCGTGGGGTTGAGCCAGTCGGCATGGTCGTAGTTGTAGTTGTCGCCGCCGTCGTCAACGACCAGGGCCAGCGTCTTGGAGCCTTCCGGCCAGGGAATATCGACCGTGACGGCATGTCCGTCGGTGGTGTAGGCCACCGTCTCCGATTTGTAGAGGGCCTTGTTGTCGAAGACCCATCGGTTGTCGTCGCTTTGGAACATGGCCAGGTAGCGGCTGCCGTCGGTGGGTTCAGTGCTGGTCCAGGCAATTTGTCCCGCGCCGTTGTTATGGAATTGGTGGGCATCCTGTCCGTAGGCGTTCATGTCGAGCACGTCGCGGTTGGTGAGCAGTGAGAGGGTGAAGGCGTCGTTCTTGGTCAGCTCGCCGCCGAAGAACAGGGGCGAGTGGCAGATGCCCCACAGCGTCATCATGGTGTATTGCTCGTCGTGGGTCAGGTTGGTCCAACGTCCGCTCTGTGCCGAGGTGTAGCCCGCGTCGGCCACGGTCATGGCAATCTGTCCGAGCGGCAGCATGTCGCAGTCGGCAAAATTGCCGGGCCGAGTGACGTTTTCCCAGGCGTGTGCCTCGTTGAAGACGGCGGACACGTGCTGCCAGTTGTCCCAAAGGTCGTCCATCATGCGCCATTGGTTGGCCAGACGGAGGCAGTCGTCGGCATAGGCGTACTGGGTCTTGCCCGGACTGAGCGAGAGCACGATGGGGCGTCCGCATTGGTCGATGGCGTTGCGCAGCATTTGAATCTCGTCGGTGTAGAAAGGCCGTGACATGTCATCGACCTTGATGAAGTCAACGCCCCATTCCGCATACAGGTTGACGATGCTGTTATAGTAGAGCTGCCCCTCCGCTGTGTTGCGCACCAGCGTGTTGTCCTTCAGCCAGGTGCAGGGAGATGACGTGCCGTTATAGACCTTCGCCCACACTGAACGCCGCTTGGCGTCGGTGTCGCAGTCGGCACCCAAGAGTGCATATTTTGTGGGATGCTTTGCCACTTCGGTCGGCAATCCGCGCATGATGTGGATGCCAAACTTCAGGCCCATGGCATGAAGGCTGTCGGCCATGGCCTTGAATCCCTTGTTCTCGCCATCGACCAGGGCCGAGGGAAAGCGGGTGGGGGAGGGCAGGTAGCGTCCGTACTCGTCAAGCACATAGCCCTGTGTGCCGTTTTGGTTGTAGTTTCCGCCGCCCAGTGAGGGGTGGTTGCAGTACCAGCGAATATCGACGACGACGTATTCCCAGCCATACTCCAACAGATGCTCCTTCATGTAATGGGCATTCTGCATGGTGATGGCCTCGTTCACGGAGGAGTAGTAACAGTCCCACGAGTTCCATCCTCGTGGCGGGGTTGTTGCCCATGTGCGGAACGTCGCCATGTCGTCTGTCTGGGCATTGATGGTAAGGTTGCAACCGATGAGGCCGCAAAGCGTCAGGATAAGGTTCTTGAAGGTCATAGCTTACTACTTAAAAATTGAAATTCTACCTGCAAAGTTAGCGAAAGCACCCATCGTTGCCCTTTTCTTCTTGTTAAATTATACTAAAAGCGGGAAGGTCATCCTGTTATTAGCGATTAAATTTGTAATTTTGCCCAATTAAACTCAAAAACATAATAACTCAAAAACTAATTTATGGCAAAGAAAGCACTTTTGATGATTCTCGACGGATGGGGAATCGGTGACAAGGGAAAGGGAGACGTGATTTACCAGACTCCTACGCCCTATATGGATTATCTGAACGCAAACTATCCTCACTCTGAGTTGCAGGCAAGCGGCGAAAACGTCGGACTGCCTGACGGACAGATGGGTAACTCTGAGGTCGGCCACCTGAACATTGGTGCGGGACGCATTGTCTATCAGGACTTGGTGAAGATTAACCGTGCCTGTGCAGACGGCAGCATCCTGAAGAACCCAGAGATTCAGTCGGCCTACGGCTATGCCAAGGAGACAGGCCACGCCGTTCACCTCATGGGACTTACCTCAACGGGTGGCGTACACTCCAGCTTTGACCACATCCTGAAGCTGGTGGATATTGCCAAGGAATATGGCGTGAAGAACTGCTACGTACATTGCTTCATGGACGGACGTGACACTGACCCGAAATCGGGCAAGGGTTTCATTGCCGACCTGCAAAAGCACATTGACGAGGTAGGCGTGGGTGCCATCGCCTCCATCATCGGTCGTTTCTACGCCATGGACCGTGACAAGCGTTGGGATCGTGTCAAAGTGGCCTACGACCAACTCATCGAGGGCAAGGGCCGCCTCTGCACCGATATGGTCGAAGGTGTGCAGTCCTGCTACGACAGCCACACCGAGGAGCACAAGAACACCGACGAGTTCATGGAGCCACTGGTGAATGCCAATGTGGATGGACGCATCAAGGAAGGCGACGTGGTCATCTTCTACAACTACCGCAACGACCGCGCCAAGGAACTGACCATCGTGCTCACCCAGCAGGACATGCCGGAGCAGGGCATGAAGACCATCCCCAACCTGCAGTACTATTGCATGACGCCATACGATGCCAGCTTCCAGGGCGTTCACATCCTCTTCCCGAAAGAGAACGTGGAGAACACCCTCGGCGAGTACATCTCCAGCAAGGGTCTCAAGCAGCTGCACACGGCTGAGACAGAGAAATATGCTCACGTTACCTTCTTCTTCAACGGTGGACGTGAGGCTCCGTTCGAGGGCGAGGATCGCATCCTGGTCAACTCTCCGAAGGTGGCTACCTACGACCTGAAGCCGGAAATGTCGGCATACGAAGTGAAAGATAAGCTCGTGGCCGCGATAAACACTGGTGTCTACGATTTTATTGTTGTC
>CAJONZ010000116.1 GCA_905236065.1 uncultured Bacteroidaceae bacterium
ATACGTCCCTTTAACTACCAAGCGAAGCGATAACTTCCCTTTAACCTCCCTTTAACTTCCAAAAAAGTTGAGCTTGCGAAACTTAAAACATTTAATATTTACCTTGACATGGAGAACGAGGCAAAACAGGAAGAATTGATGTTGCTGCGAATCACGGGCGAAGACCGTCCGGGACTGACGGCGAGCATCATGGAAATATTGGCACGCTACGGTGTACACATTCAGGACATCGGTCAGGCGGACATCCACTCAACGCTGTCGTTGGGCATCTTGATTCGTGTGGATGAGGAATGCTCGGGACGGGTGATGAAGGATTTGCTGTTCAAAGCCTCGGAACTGAACGTGAACATCAAATTCTATCCCGTGACGATGGATGAGTATGAGGCGTGGGTGAGCCGTCAGGGAAAGAATCGCTACATGTTGACTGTGCTGGGACGCAGGCTGGAGGCTCGGCAGATTGGTGCTGTGACCAGACTGATTGCCGCGCAGGGTCTGAACATCGACGGCATCAAGCGACTGACGGGACGTGCCAGCATCCTGCATCCGATGGAGAAGACGCGGGCCTGCATCCAGTTCTCGGTACGCGGTACGCCGAAAAGCAGGGAGGAACTGCACGGCGAGTTGCTGAAGATGTCGAAGGAGTTGGAGATTGACTGCTCGTTCCAGACGGACAATATGTACCGACGGATGCGCCGCCTGATATGCTTCGATATGGACTCCACCCTGATTCAGGCAGAGGTGATTGACGAGTTGGCAAGGAAACACGGCGTCTATGACGAAGTGGCTGCCATCACGGCCAGTGCCATGCGGGGCGAGATTGACTTCAAGGAGTCGTTCACCCGACGTTGCAAGTTGCTGAAGGGACTGGATGTGAGCGTGATGCGGGAGATAGCCGAGAACCTGCCTTTCACCGAAGGAGTTGACCGCTTGATGTATGTGCTGAAACGCTACGGCTACAAGATAGCCATCCTTTCGGGCGGATTCACGTTCTTCGGTGAGTATATCCAGAAAAAATATGGCATAGACTATGTGTATGCCAACGAGTTGGAGATTGACGAGACAGGGCATCTGACCGGCAACTATGTCGGCGAGATTGTGGATGGCCGACGGAAAGCCGAGTTGCTGCGCCTGATTGCCCAGGTGGAGAAGGTGGATTTGCAGCAGACCATTGCCGTGGGCGACGGTGCCAACGACCTGCCCATGCTGAGTGAGGCCGGCCTTGGCATTGCTTTCCATGCGAAGCCCCGTGTGGTGGCCAACGCCCAACAGAGTATCAACACGATTGGACTGGACGGTGTGCTCTATTTCTTGGGATTCAAAGACTCGTATTTGGACGAGCGGGCACAGTAGGGTGAGCCGATAGGTGCTATATTCCCTGAAGAGGGGAGGAAAGCCATGAGAAGAAAAAGAACTTGTATCGTAGTCGCAACCGCATTGTTCTGCCTGGCAGGGTGCCAGTGGAAGGAAGACGTTGTGGACTGGGATGAAGAGGCGGATTTCAGGGATGGCGACCTTGTGTTGCGATGTGGCCGGGGCGTGGAGAGCAGGGCTGTAACGACGGCCAGCAGGGCACCCTATTCCCATATCGGCCTGTTGCACTACGACGAAGGATGGATGGTGGTGCATGTGGTACCCGATGAAGCTCCGGAGGGAGATCGGGACACCGTGAAATGCGAACCTATCAAGGAGTTTTTCTCTCCTCGGAAAGCCCGCCAAGGCGCATGGATGCGCATCAGATGCAGCGACAGCGTGGCGGCGGCGGCAGTGCGGTACGCTTTGCAAAAACAGCAGGCGGGAGTGGCTTTCGACAACGATTACCAACTGAGCGACACGCAGCGGCTTTACTGTACCGAGTTGGTCTATCAGAGTTTTCTGCATCATGGCATTGACATCACCGACGGACGGCGACACCAAGCGTTGCCACTCTTTTGCCAGGACAGTGTGGTCATTTATCCAAACGATATATCAGATAGTAAACATACTTTATTCGTTAAACCATTTAAAACCAAAAAGCCATGAAAAAGATTCTTTTTTCATTTTGCATTGCCTTCGTGGCATTCGTTTTTTCAGCATGTAATAGTAGTTCCAGCCCGGAGGGTGTGGTTAAGGAGTACATTGAGTGTGTTAAAAGCGGAAACTATGAGAAGATTGTTGACCTGATGCACTTCAAGAAAGAGCTGTCCGATTCGGATAAAGAACAGTTGGTTTCCTTGTTTAGGGACAAGGTAAGCAAGTCTCTGGAGGAGAAGCAGGGAATTGCCTCTTTCAGCATTGATGACGTAACCCTTGCCGAGGGCGGTGAGTCTGCAACCGTGAAATACACCATCAACTACGGCGACGGCACCTCCAAGACAGAAGAGGGCGACGTGGTAAAGGTTGACGACAAGTGGATGATTGACACGGGTAAATAATCGCATTTACTTTTTGACGTTCAAATGACACTACCCAACGACCCCTTCATGCTCTTCAGCGTTGTGAACATGAAACTGCGGGACACATACACCTCGCTCGATGAACTCTGTCAGAAAGAGGACATTGAGCGAGATGAACTTTGTCGCCGACTGGCTGAGGCTGGGTTTGAGTACAGCGCCGAACATCGCAAATTCTGGTAAAAAGTCCATGCAACTGCAAACCACCCTCAACATTCCGCAGGCAGGTTTTTCCATTGGGCACGACGATCCCATCCTGCTTTTGGGCTCATGCTTTGCCGACGAAATGGGCAGCAAGTTGACTGAGAACGGATTTTCCGTGCTTTCCAATCCCTCTGGCACCCTCTACAATCCTGCCAGTCTGGCCGCCCTGCTTCTGCGCAGTGTCAGTGAGCGGGAAACCACCGAGTTGTTCCATGCTGACGATGGTCTCTGGCATTCGTGGATGCATCACAGCCGTTTCTCCAGTCCCGACAAGGAGGAATTGAGGCAGCGAATTAGTCAAGCAACCGAGCAGACGGCCCGTTTTCTTCGTACTGCCCGCGTTCTGATTGTCACTTTCGGAACGGCCATTATTTACCGACTGAAAGCGGACGGAATGCTGGTGGCCAACTGTCACAAACAGCCCGACACCCTGTTTCGGCGGGAACGGATGTCGGCCTACGACATTGTGGACCAGTGGACGATGGTGCTTCAGCTTTTACATGCTGTGAATCCTGATTTGCAGGTCATCTTCACCGTCAGTCCTGTCCGGCACAAACGCGACGGGATGCACGTGAACCAAATCAGCAAGGGCATCCTGTTGGTTGCCGTTGACGAGTTGGTAGAGCGGGTGAAGGCAGACCTCCGCGTGGACTATTTCCCTGCCTACGAAATCCTGCTTGACGAGTTGCGGGACTACCGTTTCTATGCGGACGACATGGTACACCCTTCTTCCTTGGCAGTGGAATACATCTGGCAACGTTTTCAGGAGACTTTCATGACTGCACAGACCGTGGAACAATGCCGACAGAACCGAAAAGCGTGGCTGCGACAGCAACATCGGGAAATCATTCGGTAAATATTATTCTCATTTGCGTTTGCCAAACCGACAAAAAGTAGTAAATTTGCGCAGAAAACGCAAATAAAATGGCATACACAATAG